>NZ_JASJXN010000002.1:0-235701 GCF_035018705.1 Undibacterium sp. RTI2.2
CGCTCCTTTCTCATCTATTTTGCGCTTCTCGCAATAAAATTACTCTCCGGTGTTTCGTTTTGCAAGAACCTCATTAGTTCCCCTTTTTTTGCGGTCTCACATGGGAGTGAAAATTCGTGAAGCCTCAACAGCTTGTTCACGTGTTATTACCCCCCCATATAACCTATACCAATACCTACGGGGATGGGTGAACCAGCTCCCCCCCATTTTTTGAAGTTCAAATGCACGAACAACTGGGCTCAATATGCTCAAACTACCCACCCCTTTTATAGCAACGCCGGACAAGCCTTCACCAATGGAGACGGTATTTGCAGTACCCGCACGACCAATACTATTTAATTTAGCTTGCATTGCTTCTCCTTTTGCGATCTGTGATGCTGGTGTCTGCATGGGAGATATAACTTCAACTGTACTTACACTATTGTCTGACCAGACGGCTGCAACGTCAGCTCTTTGAAGGCCAGCAGCCGGATTTCCAGTGATCGCTGAAAACGGGCGATTGTAATGCACCTCTTTAGCGCCTTGTTTTGACAATTGCTCTCCAATCTTGGCACTCGCTTTGGCGTGTCCACTCCTGTCATTTGGGTCAGTTTTTTGGGGAGTTCCGTAGTGTTTACAACCATTGCCATCTGTCGTACATTCAGCTCGGCCGTTAGGATCAATATACCGATACGGATTATTAGATGCATAGACATAGCGATTAAATCCAGTTCCGGTATTAGCATCCGTGAGCACCGGATCTTCACTCAAGAATCGTCCCGCCGCAGGATCATAGTACCGCTGCTGCATATACGTCAAACCGGTGTACACGTCATTCAGATTTATTACAACCGACTACAGAACGTATACAGATGGTATACAGACGTGTTTCAAAGCGTATTCAAATGTGTTTCAACGATAGGCAGAATCGGGTTCAACAATAGACAAAGCCGGTGCTGTTGCCAACACCGGCTTTTATTTTATTGCGCACGTCTCACGATTGATCTGATGCTTTACGAGTCTGAGATGTTGGGCTTCGCTTCGTTTTTCGCCAACCTGCGTTAGCCCGGCTATGCTTGTTATGGCACATGCACAGAAAGAATTTCGAAAGCATATGCAGAGCCTTCTTCATAAACGCGCACGACCAACGCCAAATCGCTAGCTCCTTCGTCCACAGTGTACAGATCGACCAATGCATCCCAATATCCGATCATCCACTGACATGCCGACGTCCGCCACGTATCTTCTGGCAAACTGGTCAATTGAGCGCCATAGCGCTTTATGTTGCCAGCAATTCTGGCTGCATCTTCTGCGGAAATCTGGCGAACTCCTTCCACTTTTCGCACAAGATCGAAATTCTCTTCTTTCAATCCTTCCACGATGTCAGCAAAGGCACGTCTCCACGCAGTTGGAATCGAACTTTGGTTATGCTCATCTTTCAAAACAGGTACGATTTCGCTCATATTTACTTTCCATTATGAAGTTCGGTATGACAAACTTTGCAAACCTCTACGTGATTTTCTGGTGTTGTGGGTCCTCCATCGGCATGGCGTATTTCGTGATGGCCGGTCGAGTTTGACTGATCGATGTCTGTCCCACAACCGTTTCCGCATTTGTTACCTTGCTCTCCTCGTTTCGCTTCACGTTCCCCTGGGGTGAAAAAGCGCTTCGGGTCTCTTTCATCATTAGGTACGCTACCTGGCCCTGTTGGTGGCTTTGGTAAAGAGCTCGAAATACCGACATCTGCCTTCGTGTCGCTTTTATCACCTGTCTTTGGTGCATCAGATGCATCATTTTTCTTAGGCTCTGATTTAAAGACATCACTGTGAACAACATCCCAAATTACCGTCGCAATTAAACCACCAAGAATCGGTGCGCCTAGTGCTGTAGCTGTTTCGTAACCAGCCGCATAGGCCAAGCGAAGAGCCCAAGGATTTCGTCCATCAGGATCAACAAATTTGTAAGGGTTATTATTTGCGTAGACATAGCGATTAAATCCGCTACCAGTATTCGCATCCGTAAGAACGGGGTCCTCAGATAAAAACCGAGCAGCCACAGGATCATAGTAGCGCTGCTGCATATAAGTCAAACCGGTGTCAGCGTCATTCACATGACCCGTGAAACCGATCGTCGGCACGTCACTGCCCGCCACCGTCATGCCATAGGCTTCGTATTTGGTCTGGGTAAGACGAGTCCCGTTTTGATCCGTCTTCGCTACCGGACTGCCTAATCCGTCGGTGTGAACATAGATGACGGTTTCTGCGCCGACGTCGTTGGTGTGGATGATGCCTTTGCCCACAGCGCCTGAACTCGTCGTCTCGGCTAAAACCTGGCTAATCCCTCCTAGGGCTAAGCTCAGAGTCAGGATCAGGCTTATGCTCAGTCTCGAACTCAAACTAAGCAACAAGCCCGTTGTTTTAAGCGTCTGTTTTTTCATATAAGTGACGAAGCTCATTGCGTTACCTCTGCTATCACGTGACGGTTTAAATAAATGTAGTTCGTCTGCTTACCGTTATTGGGGCCACCGGTTTGTTGTATCGTGAGTAATTGTCCTGCTGGGCTGTAAATTTGTAGTTGGCTGGTGCCATCGACGTGATTGACTCTGAGGCGGTGACCCAGTGCATCATAAACATAGTCAGCTTTGCTCGTGGCACTGGTCATGCGGTTGCCTTGGTCAAAGATGTATAGCTGATTGCCTCGTTGTTTGATGTTGCCTTGGCTGTCGAAGTCGTAGCTGTAGTAAAAATTACTGATATTGCTACTGATGCTGTTGAGCCGGTTTTTTGTGGTGTCGTAGCTGTGGAGGTTGGTGCGGCTGCCAACGGTGCTTGTGAGCAGGCTGTCTAGGGTGTCGTCGCTCATGCTGCGCGTGGGGAATATTCGTTTAATCCATGACGAAAGCAGATACTCCCTCTGTTTTTCTTCTGAAATGGCTGAGTATCCATATTTTATCTAGATGTCTTTAATATGCTCATAGGGAGTATATTATTTTTTATAGTCTTCAGTCTTACCAAGACACGCTTTTACGTTTATCACAGGCATCGCATTATTGTTCTGATGCTCTAAAGGTTTGAGATGTTGGGCTTCGCTTCTAGATGCGCCAACCTAGGTTCATCTGCACTACGCTTGCTGGAAATTGTGTCTCCCAACATGCCACGAAAACATCAAAATATTTGCGGATGAGTCTGACAGGACAGGTGGCGTACATATCGAATCAGCCTGAGGTAATCCATCGCTGCGTTTCATAACGCAGTAGCAGAAATGTCGGGCTTGAATTTTATTAATTGACTATTTCATAACATACAGGAATACTATTCCCGGTTAGATATCGAAAATCTACAGACTTCCGGAGATCGCAATGTTGCATAGTATTGAAGATAGAGTTCGCGCCTGCGAACAAGAAAATGTCCGTTTACGCAAGCGGATTGCCCGTCAAAACATGTTTTGGGTGAGCGTGTTGTTGCTTGTTGCTGGCGGCGGCGCATTTGCCGGCTCCAGTCTGAAAAATGCGATTTTTGATAGTATTAAAGCGAAAGAAGTCGTTGTCGTAGATGACAAAGGTGTGGTCCGTGCCCGTATGGGTGGCGATTTGCCCAATGCAGTGATGGCTGGCGGACATGTTGCTAACAGGGGGTCGAAGGCAGCCGGTTTTATTATTTATGATGAGGAAGGTATCGAGCGAGGCGGCTATGCCACCATGGACAATGGCAGCAACGCCATGTTGACACTCGACTCAAAACATAAAATGGCTGCCATTCTCGTTGCTGGCCCATCTATAAATCAGGCAAGTGCTCTGACATTAATTACGCAAGCTAGTGCCATTGAACTTAGGTCGGATACGGACGGATCCCGTCTGACAGTGACTGATCCGAAGGTGGGTATAACATTGCAACAACCAAATATCGCCGCACTTTCTACAACTACTTGCACAGACTACAAGGAGCTAGCGACAAAATACCCTGGAGAGAAGATATGTCAGAGGAGGTTTGCGGATTCGACTTGTAATGCCTGCTTTAAAACTGAGTAAACAGTAAGCCTGCATCAGTCTGACAAAAGACCTTTCCCAAGAAACGAATCGTCGGGCATAGCGTATGTTATAAAGTACGCAATCATATGGCTAGCCCTTCGTGTGATCAATTACTGGGGGCGCCTTTGGTGCACCTAATTGAAATCTCGGTTTATCCAGGAAAGTCAGAATTTTTGCTGCACTTGAGTGCATAAATTCCAGTATAATCCGACCAACTTAGCATATGACAATGCATTAATTTCATTGAGTATTTTTTATTTTAAACGCCTCTAGGTTTTGGTTTACAACCCTTAGATTATGGGTTCAAATCCCGACCTCGCAACTAAACAATGCCTAGTCCTTGATTATTCAAACTCAAGGACTTTTTTGTTTTCTGCCTATCGCTTCTCCCTTGGAATGCATAAGCTCCCCGGGATGAGCAACTTAGCTCTCTCAGCCACGCTATCGTGTCGTGTCGTGTCCCACATTATGAGAAAAATGAGGGGAGTGCTAGACTGCGTTGTCCCTATAATTATCTGATCGCTTTCTGGAACACCTCCCATGACAAATCCTAGTTTATTCAATACCCTGCCCTTATCAGCCCCGTTACTGGCTAATCTGGAGAGTCTCGGTTATTTAGAGATGACGCCGATCCAGGCAGCGAGCTTGCCCCTGATTCTGGAGCAACGTGATGTGATTGCGCAGGCCAAAACAGGGAGTGGTAAAACAGCGGCGTTCAGTCTAGGCATCCTTGCCAAGCTCAATCCACTCTATTTTGCGGTGCAGGGTCTGGTGATCTGCCCGACGCGTGAGCTGGCGGATCAGGTATCGAATGAGTTACGTCGTCTGGCTCGCTCAGTAGAAAATATCAAAGTTTTGACCTTGTGCGGGGGTGCGCCGATGCGCCCGCAAATAGCCTCGCTGGAACATGGCGCGCATATCGTGGTCGGAACCCCGGGACGGATTCTGGATCACATCGGCCGCGGGAGTATCAATTTAAATACCGTACAGACGCTGGTACTGGATGAAGCAGATCGCATGGTCGATATGGGGTTTTATGAAGATATCTACGGCATTGTTGCGGCGTGTTCACCACGTCGCCAGACGCTATTATTTTCTGCTACTTACCCTGACGACATCCGCAAAGCCAGTGCGCAATTTTTGCGCGATCCGGCTGAAATCAAAGTGGAATCGCAACACACCGGCAGCCATATTGAACAACTGTTTTATCTGGTCACACCAGAGGAACGCAATGCGGCGGTAGCGCGCTTGTTATCGCATTACAAGCCGGTTTCGACGATCGCTTTTTGTAATACTAAGGTCCATTGCCGCGAACTGGCAGATGAATTGCAAGCGCAAGGCATCAATGCGCTAGCGCTGTATGGCGATCTGGAGCAGCGCGAGCGTGATGAAATCTTGGTCCGTTTTGCTAATCAAAGTTGTTCGGTACTGGTCGCCACCGACGTTGCTGCACGGGGTCTGGATATCCAAACTCTGGGCGCTGTCATCAATGTCGATGTCTCCAAAGATACTGAAGTCCATATCCATCGCATAGGCCGTACAGGTCGAGCTGGCGAAAAAGGTTTAGCGCTCAGTCTGGCAACACCGAGTGAGAAAAAATGGGTCAAGCTCATCGAAGAATACCAGGGGCAGTCGGTGCAATGGCATGAACTTGCTGAACTGGATACAACCTCTGACACCACCCTACAAGCACCAATGGTCAGTATTTGCATCATGGGCGGAAAAAAAGACAAGTTGCGTCCCGGTGATTTGCTCGGCGCCCTGACAGGTGATGTTGGTTTGCGCAAAGAGCAAGTGGGCAAGATCAATGTGTTTGAATTTATGACTTATGTCGCGCTAGACCGACAGATCGCTGAACAGGCGCTGGATAAATTAAGCCGCTGCAATATCAAAGGGCGTCAATTCAGGATGCGGGCGATTTATTGAGCTTAGCTATAGTCCACTCAGTTTTTTTAAACCTTATTTCATCGATTTTTAAACCCAGAGTTTTCATTGGAACAGCGACAAGTGTGCCTTTGGCGGACTGACTGGCTGCACGCGACGACGACGCAAGGCAATTTGCCAAAGGTGCAATTGTTGCGGTAGCGCTCACACTCAAATCGCGGCGGTGCTGCACCTCTGAACATCGGATGCCGTCTGCGTTTTTTGCGGAGTGGTAGCGGTCTAATAGAAAACCTGAGTTAAATATACTCCCCATTTTTATAAGCTATTTAGCCATATTCCCCAATAAATCATTGGGGATTTAAAAAATACATATAGGGAGTATCATTTTAATGATAGACAAATTGCAAACGTGTGGCGCTGCAATAAATCCTTTTCACCGATGGATCACCACCATTAGCGCCTTCGCTTCCGTCTTGCCAATATTGCGGATTGCGTGGTTCTTATCCGCCTCATACCGCGCTGTGCCGCCGACTTTGAGTTTTTTCTTGATACTGTCTACTTCTACTTCTACCTGACCATTGAGCAATGTCAAATGCTCGGTCGCACCGGGGTCATGTGAATTAGACACTAACGCACCGCCCGGAGCCAGGATCAGTTCATACCACTCATACTTACCTGCCAGTTCCATCGGGCCTAAAATTTTTAACACATAACCCGCGTGTTCACCTGGCAAAGTTGGTGTCTCATGCGGTTCCAGCATACGGATGACATCGACCTTGGGCGCTTCGGCTGACAGCAATTCGGCAATACTGACGCCTAGTGCATTCGCCAGCCGCCACGCAACGGCAATCGTGGGATTGGCTTTTTCTCTCTCTATTTGTGACAGCATCGATTTAGAAACACCGGCTGTACGCGATAAATCGTCCAGCGTCAGACCACGCTCCAGACGCATTCTTTGCAAAGTAGCGCCTACTTCTGGCGGCGTATTACTCAAAATTTTTTTCATATTGCCTCTTGCATAGTTGAACAAGCACAGATAATATCCACTATATCGAACTTTAGTTCTTCATATCGAATATTTTAATTATTTGAAAACATCTTACCAGAGCATTACGATGGGTGGGTTAGTTTTAAATCCAGGATTTGCATAAACTTGTTCCAGCAGTATTGCTGAAGCGATCTTGTGTAAGTCCTGAAAAGTCATAACATAGTTTTACACAGCCACCAGGAGCCAAACATGAGCGACATCACCGACACATCCAGTAAACAATCATTTTTTAGCGGTCTAAGCCAGAACTTGGATGGCCTGCGCGAACAAGGCTTATATAAACCGGAACGGGTGATTGCGTCGCGTCAGGGTGCCGAAGTCACTTGTGATGATGGTCGCCAACTGATTAATTTGTGCGCCAATAATTATCTGGGCTTGTCTGGTGACGAAGCGATGGTGCAGGCATCAATCAAAGCGACCGAACAATATGGCTATGGCTTATCCTCAGTCCGTTTTATCTGCGGCACACAAACGGTACATAAACAATTAGAGCGTGCGATTGCTGATTTTCTGGGTACTGAAGATACGATTTTGTATGCGGCGGCGTTTGATGCCAATGGCGGTGTATTCGAGCCTTTGTTTGATGAGAATGATGCGATTATTTCTGATGCTCTGAACCACGCATCCATCATCGATGGTATCCGTTTATGTAAAGCCGCCCGCTTCCGTTATGCCCACAACGATATGGCGGATCTGGAAGTTCAATTGCAAGCTGCGGCAAGCAAACGTCATCGCGTGATTGTGACCGATGGGGTGTTCTCAATGGACGGCACGATTGCCCAGCTCGACAAAATCTGTGATCTGGCCGACAAATATGATGCCTTGGTCATGATTGATGAGTGTCACGCCTCGGGCTTTATGGGAGCAACAGGTCGCGGTACACATGAGCATCACAACGTCTTAGGTCGCATCGATATCATCACCGGTACATTGGGCAAAGCCTTAGGTGGTGCGATGGGTGGATTCACCGCAGCGCGTAAAGAAGTGATCGACACCTTGCGTCAAAAATCCCGTCCTTATTTATTTTCTAATACCTTAGCTCCATCCATTGCAGGTGCATCGCTGGCGGTGCTGGAACGCTTATCGACTTCTACTGAATTGCGAGATCGCTTGCATGCCAATACTGCACACTTCCGTCGTGAAATTGCAGCGCTCGGATTCACTATCAAACCCGGCACACATCCTGTCGTACCAGTGATGTTATTCGATGCTCCAGTAGCACAAAAATTTGCTGCGCGTTTGTATGAATTGGGTATCTTAGTTACTGGTTTCTTTTATCCGGTGGTACCGATGGGTCAGGCACGCGTACGAGTGCAATTATCCGCAGCGCATACAACAGAACAACTCGATACCGCCCTCGCCGCCTTTGCGCAAGCAGGCCGTGAACTTGGTTTAATTTAATAAAGGACAGCACATGGAACGTATTTTAGTCATCGGCGCGAATGGTCAAATCGGTAGTGAACTGGTTGAAGCATTAGCCACACAATATGGCGCAGACAATGTCATTGCGGCAGATATCAGCCCTAACAGTTTGTATGGCGCAAAAATCTATGAAGTCATCGACGTGTTAAACACAGCCCGTCTTGCAGAGGTCGTAGAAAAATATACCGTGACTCAGGTGTACCAACTGGCTGCATTATTATCTGCCACAGGCGAGCAAGCACCGTTAAAAGCCTGGACCTTGAACATGGATGGCTTGCTGAATATTTTAGAACTGGCACGTATCCGAGGTGAAGCGGGTAAACCTTTAAAAATATTCTGGCCGTCCTCCATCGCTGCATTTGGTCCTAACACGCCAGCCGTCAACACACCGCAATATACGGTGATGGACCCAAGTACGATTTATGGCATCAGCAAATTAGCGGGTGAGCGTCTGTGCGAATATTATTTCCAAAAATATGGTGTTGATGTTCGTAGCATTCGTTATCCAGGCATCATTAGCTACAAGTCGCCACCGGGCGGCGGCACGACTGATTATGCGATTGCGATTTTCCACTCCGCTTTGCGTGGTGAATCTTATGAATGCTTCCTGGAAGCTGAGACAACATTGCCGATGATCTATATGCCTGATGCGATCCGGGCGACGATTTCTTTGATGGATGCACCTGCCAGCAAACTTTGTATACGTTCTTCTTACAATGTCGCTGGTTTAAGCTTCAATCCACGGGAATTGGCCCTTGCAATCAAACAAAATTTGCCCGACTTTGACATACACTACGCGCCAGATAGCCGCCAGGCGATTGCCGCTACTTGGCCACAGAGCCTTGACGACAGTGCCGCCCGCAAGGATTGGGGATGGCAGGCAGAGATCGGCATGACACAATTAGTCAATGACATGTTGAAGAACGTAAAGATCAGCACTGGAGCACAAGCCCAGGCTGCATAAAAATTTTTGAGACAAAGTGAGGTTTGGTATGGACATGCGTGTATTTGATTTATTTAAAATAGGTGTAGGTCCATCCAGCTCACATACCGTCGGCCCGATGCTTGCGGCGCGGCGGTTTTTACTCGAATGTCCTGAATTATTTAAAGTCAGTAAAGTACAAGTTGCCTTATACGGTTCGCTAGCGTTAACGGGGCATGGTCATGCCACTGACAAAGCAGTATTACTCGGCCTGATGGGCGAGACACCGCAAGATGTGATTCCCGATACGATTGAAGATAAATTGACTGCGCTCGCAAGCAGCGGCAGTATGAATTTGCTGGGGGAGTATCCCGTCAAGTTTGACATGATGGACGACCTCTTATGGCGCAAACAAGAAGTTTTGCCAGGACACCCAAATGGCATGCGCTTTACCTTGACGCGTAACGATGGCACTAGCTGCGATCAGGTCTTTTACTCTACTGGTGGTGGTTTTATTTCGACTGAGGCAGAGTTGCTGCAATCGGCCAACGCGGATAATGATCACGCCACGTCCTCCCGACCTTTTCCATTCGGCACAATGGCAGAGTTATTGGCACACGGTCAGCGCACTGGGCTGTCCATTGCCGCGATGCTGCGGGCGAATGAGATCACCCATTGCAGCGATGCAGAACTCGATACAGGTATCGATAAAATCTGGGCTGTAATGAAGGGATGCATCTCACGCGGCTTGCAAATCTCAGGTGAATTACCTGGCGGTTTGCACGTGAAACGACGTGCAGCAAAATTGTGGCGCAGCGCCAATGAAAGTGCGGACGTTTTACCACATGACGGCATGCATAAAGTCAGCTTATATGCGATGGCGGTAAACGAAGAAAATGCTGCAGGCGGTCGCGTCGTTACCGCCCCTACCAATGGTGCCGCGGGTATTATCCCAGCTGTATTGCGCTATTACGCAGAAGACTGCAAACCAAGTAATCCAGAATTAGGTATCCGCAATTTTATGTTAGTTGCTTCGGCAATCGGCATGCTTTGTAAGAAAAACGCTTCTATTTCTGGAGCAGAAATCGGTTGCCAGGGCGAAGTCGGCGTAGCCTGCGCCATGGCTGCTGCCGGGCTCACCGCAGCGCTGGGCGGCACTAATGAACAAATCGAGTCGGCAGCCGAAATTGGTATCGAACATCACCTAGGCATGACCTGCGACCCGATCGGCGGCCTGGTACAAATCCCCTGCATAGAACGCAACGGCATGGGTGCAGTTAAAGCGATTACAGCAGCATCACTGGCGCTCAGAGGCGATGGCACGCATCATGTCAGCCTCGATCAAGTAATAGAAACCATGCGACAGACCGGCGCGGACATGCAAACTAAATATAAAGAAACCTCACTCGGTGGTTTGGCTGTGCATGTCATCACAGTCAATCATGCTGCCTGCTAATTGCGGTACTCTGCTCTGCGACTATTGTTTTATTGCACTCATTAAGATGTGACCTCTGCGACCCGCATTTGCAACATCACACTGTGCTTAACAGCTATACCAGCATAGAAAAACTATACAACTAAACCTACACAAATAAACTTACTTTAGTCAATGAAGAAGCAGAATCAGATCCTGCTTCTTCATCGAGCTTATGCAAGTCTTATGCAAGTCGAGTAGGTCTTAGTAAATATCCTTGACTATATACTCCCCATAAAATTTCTCCAAAACCCTCTATTGTCCAATCTTTACCTGGACAATTAATATATACAGGTAGAGAGTATATTTTTAACTCTGGTCTGAATGGATTTGCTCTGTTCTCTTTTTTAACGATGAAATATAAATACGTTATCCAAAAAATAATCAAAGTTGCAGTTAAATGAAATGGGTATACGCTTAGTTATATAACTTAGCCACATCACTTAGTTTTTATCGCTTAGCTTTGTAATCTTCGATCAGGAGTACGCCATGTCATACAAGACCATACTCGTCCATGTGGATGAATCCAACCGCTCCCACCTGAGAATCCAGGTCGCGGCCGAACTTGCGATTGCAGAAAATGCTCACCTGATTGGTACTGCCGTGACTGGCGTATCGCGTTTTATCTACCAGGATGGCAACATCAGTATGGGTGACCCTAACTTAGTGATTCATTTAAACTTGCTACGTGAGCGTGCAGAAAAAGCTATTTCTGGTTTCAATAAAAGTATGCAGGAATCTGGTGTGCAATCTTTTGCCAGCATGATTGCCAATGACGAGGCTGGTGGTGGCATTGGCTTGCAAGCACGTTACAGCGATCTGGTCGTGATCGGACAAACTAATAATGATGAGCCATCGCCATCGGTTTTACCTGATTTTCCAGAATACATCATCATGAACTCTGGACGTCCTGTGCTGATCATTCCCTACACGGGTGATTTCACGTCAGTAGCAAAGCGTCCGCTTATTTCATGGGACGCCAGTCGCGAATCGACGCGCGCTGTGACTGATGCAATCCCACTGCTCAAGCGGGCAGAATTAGTACAAGTGGCGATCTTCAATCCCAAGTCCACACCCGACGCACATGGAGAGCAACCTGGTGCAGATATCGCTCTGTATCTGGCTAGACATGGCATCAAAGTTGAAGTGTCAGTACATAAAACATCTACTGATATCGGCAATGCGGTGCTGTCGCTGGCACATGATCTGGACAGTGATTTACTGGTGATGGGTGGTTATGGGCACTCGCGCTTCCGCGAGATGATTATGGGTGGCGTAACCAGAACCATTCTTAAAAGCATGACTATTCCTGTGCTAATGTCGCACTAAGCTACACTGAGGCGTACGAACATTTTTTTATAATGCGTCATTCATGCGTTGTTCACGTTTAATTTAGACCTTGTAAGAAAAGTGATTTATGTCTATTTCGGCACTACAAACTGGTCTGTCAGGACTTCAATCTTATCAACGGGCACTGGATAGCTCGGCTCACAATATTGCAAACGCCAATACGAATGGCTTCCAACCCCAGCAAGTACAATTTCAGGAAGCCACAAACGGCGGGGTAAATAGTAGTATTACCAGCTTTAGCAATAGCTCGGGAGCTACCGCGCCAAGCGCCCCTAGTGGTACCGACCTCGCCACTGAACTTGTACAGTCTTTAGAATACAAAGCGGGCTTCGATTTTTCAGCCAAGATCGTTAAAACTGCTGATCAAGTTTTAGGAACATTGATCAACATTACTGCTTAAGTTTGAAATAATATTACCGATTTTTAATTTACAACCAGAACCAAGAAACTAACATAGCCCGACTAAGCATAATAAGTATGCGAAATAAATGAATGTAATAAGTAAGTATAAAACCAGGCAATAAAAAAGCACCGCGAACGGTGCTTTTTTATTGAGCAAAATATTTTATTCAGTAGCGTTAGAAACAGGCGCAGAAATCAAAGACTTATTGATCGTTACTTTACCCTTTTGCTTCAAAGCTTCTATATAAGAATAAACATCTTGCTGCGCCAAAGCATCAGACAATTGCTGTTGCTCAGATTTACGTCTTGCTACATCAACCGTGCCAGCAGTGACCTTGCCAATACGGTAGATCGTATAACCAGCACCGGGAACATCAATACCGACAAACGCGGGTAATTTTTGGACATCCGCTTTCATCACCTCAGCAAACGCCGCTGGAGATATCTCTGGATTCTTCAAACGAGAAAACACTTTTACATCTGAAAAACCAGCTGTGCTATCAGCGGCTTTCAAGGACTTCAATTTATCTTCGCCTGCTTTTTTCGCCAGCGCCACAGATTCAGTTTGAGTGACACGGGCAACGATCAACGCTTTAACTTCATCAAAAGGACGTTTGCTTGCTGCTTTATATTCAACAATACGTCCTGAAATCAAGGTACTCGGGGCTACTTCTACTGCTTCAGTATTATGTTTTTTCTTGATGACATCATCAGAAAAAATTGCTTTTAAAAACTTAGCATTATTAAATAAAGCTGTCGCTGGCAAAGCTGGATTTGGCTGACGCGTCAACGATGATACTATTTCGATTTTTAATTTAAGTTTGTCAGCAACATCTTTCAAACTATCGGATTGCTCATACACGGAGTTTGTAAAAGTCTCGGCTGCATCTGCATAAATTTTTGCTGCTTTTTGTTTTTTGATCTCAGCAGTAATCTGAGGTTTAACTTCATCCAAAGACTTTACGCTGGCAGGCTTTATCGCAGTCAGCTGGATAACGTGATAACCGAAATCTGTCTGTACCACATCACTGATATCACCCTGCTTCAATTTAAAAGCCGTATCCTCAAAAGCCTTCACCATAGCGCCTTTGCCAAAAAAATCTAAATCGCCACCACGTTCTGCAGAACCCGGATCTTGAGAATTTTCTTTCGCTAACTTCGCAAACAATTCAGGATTCTTGCGCAAGCTTGCTAGCAAACCTTCGGCCTTTGCTTTGGCCGCTGCTTTATCAGCAGCGCTGGCGTCTTTCTTAGTCGAAATCAAGATGTGGCTGGCACGACGTTGCTCTTCAGTTGAGTACGCTTTTTTATTTTGTTCATATAGTGCTTGCACTTCCGCGTCTGTCACGGTGATTTGCGAACTCAGTGCATCGGTATTCAACACAACATATTCTGCTTTGATCGACTCAGGAATTTCAAATTGTGCAGCATTTTTTTCGTAGTACGCTTTTAAGGCTTCATCAGTAATTTTTACTTGAGCAGCAAAATCACCTGATTGGAAATTCAAAGCCTGGACTTCACGCTCTTGCTCATTGATCGCAGAAAAACGCTCGGCAACTGTCTTAGGTACAAACGCAGTTCCCTGCACTGCCGTCAACAACTGCTGCAAAGACATATCTTGACGCAAACGCTCCTGATACATCATCGGCGTCATACCTTGCGCCGCCAATAGTGTTTTGTATCTCTCATTGTCAAAACTACCGTCGGCTTTGGTTAAACCAGGCGTAGCAATAATTGTCTGCTGCAAAGTTTGATCTGCCACACTCAAATGCTGGCTAGTCAGCTCAGCCGTTAAGGCTTTACGGGAAATCAATTCATCCAAGATCGATTGACGTGCTTCTGGCGTGTTAAGTAATTTGGAGTCAAATTGAGCACCGTAGGTTTGGCGCAGACGTTCGAGCTGATCACGCTGTGCTGCATCAAACTCTTGCTGACTAATCGGCTGCCCAGCTACGGTAGCAACCGCATCACTCGCGCCGCGTGAACTTGTATAACTTTGCAATCCAACAAATGCGAACGACGGAAAAATAATGAGCAGCAAGAGAAACTGCATCAAGCGTTGGTGTGTACGAATATACTCAAACATGGTCAACCGATCACTCTGACAAACTGTTACCGAATATGAAAAAAGGTGAACTGATGTTCACCTTTTAAATTTTGGTGGATTGCACGGAACTAGCTAAAAACTGAATCCGTCTCAACGACCGCCATCATAATCAAGGACTTAGTAACAGCATTAATAAAAAGTAACAGAAAAAGTATTTTAGATTCTGTTATTACTGTTAAACGACTGCAGATTTTATCAGTGTTTCAATGATTCTTGTGCTCCAGTCATAAAAAAAGCACCTGATAACGCATTTTTATTATTAATTTGAAATTATAAAACTCAGTTGCTTATTTTTGAATTGTATTCAGTTGAATGCAGTCCAAGATATGCCAGGAAAAAGTTCGGATACTAACAAAGTCAAAAAGCAAAAAAGCCCTTAAATATCAAGGGCTTTTTCATAAAACTGGCGGAAGGTGTGAGATTCGAACTCACGGAGGACTCTCATCCTCGCCAGTTTTCAAGACTGGTGCATTCAACCGCTCTGCCAACCTTCCAAGCCCAATATTATAGCTGCATTTTATGGCTTTGAGACATTTTTCTTCGTAAGGGTTATTGTTAATCTTGGCCACTATGTAAATTACACAACAAACCGAAAATCACTTGAAAGCATTTGGGTTAATTGATCGGGGCTGACTGGGCGAGAAAACAGATATCCTTGAATTTCGTCACAGCCCGCATTTTTTAGAAAAGAGAACTGCTCCCAGTTCTCGACCCCTTCTGCGATCACTTTATGTCTAAGCTTTTTTGCCATGCTGATAATGGCATCGGCAATTGCGCAATCATCATTGTCTGTTGGTATTCCTTGGATAAATGATCGGTCAATCTTCAACGTATCGATAGGAAACCGCTTTAGGTAAGACAAGCTAGAGTAACCTGTACCGAAATCATCTAGAGATAAAGTCACACCTAAAGCGGTGATCTCGTCCATGATGGTGATAACGCTTTCGGCGCTCTGCATCAGCATACTTTCAGTGATTTCTAACTCTAGCCAAGATGGTGCAATTTGATAAAACGATAGGGCTTGGCGCACTCGACTTGGCAGGGTAGATGTAAATTCTTTTGCGGAGACATTGACAGCGATACGCAAAGGAGAAATATGTAAATCCTGCCATTTTCTGGCTTGCTCACAGGCTGTTTCTAGCACCCACGCATCAATCTGTAAGATCAGTCCTGTTTCTTCCGCAATTGGAATAAACTCTGCTGGAGAAATCAATCCCCTTTTAGGATGATTCCAACGAATTAATGCTTCGACACCAATCACTCGCCCAGTCGCAATATCGATTTTTGGTTGATAGAGTAAAGAAAATTCATCATGCTGCAATGCCCGGCGCATACCTGATTCCAGATATAAACGACCAGCAATAGTACGATTCATTTCATTATCGTAGAACGCGTAACTACCGCTAGCGCGTTCGGCGTTGCGCTTAGCCTTAAACATGGCAATGTCTGATCTCTGTAAAAGCTTGTCTGCCTCCATACCATCTTGCGGATACGTACTGATCCCGATGCTTGCTCCGATACGCAACTCCTGACCATCAATAAGGAAGGCATGATCTAAAGTTGATAATAATTTTTGCGCGACCAAACCTGCATGAAAATGCTGTGGGATTTCTAACAACGCAATTGCAAATTCATCGCTGCCCAAACGAGCGATCACGTCATTTTCGCGCAAGGCTACGCGAAATCGTTCTGCTACTTGTTTAAGTAATAAATCACCGATCGCATGTCCTAGAGTGTCATTAATTGGCTTAAAGCGATTCAGATCAATAAACAATAAAGCACCGATAGAGTTATTACGCTGAGACTGTAGCAATGCCTTATCAACTAATTTTTTAAACAAAGTGCGATTAGGTAAATCGGTCAGGAGATCGTAATAAGCCAGATGATTAATTTTCTCTTCTGCGTGCTTACGTTCAGTGATATCGCTTAAATAACCGATAATTCCCACAGGTTGAGTGTTGGCATCACACAATGGAGATAAGCTTAGACTGGCCCAAAAGACTTCGCCTGATTTTTTGCGACGGCGAACTTCCATCTGACGGCCGCCTTGCTCCAAAAAAGAATCAAACAAGCGCAGGCCGTCTAACTCTTCATCTTCATATAAAAATAAAATATTCCTGCCGATGACTTCGTTTGCACTGTAACCAAACAGCACTTCTGCGCCACGGTTCCAACTGATAATAAATCCTGCCAAATCCATGGTGATGACGGACTCATGAATTTGATCGAGAATTTGCGATTGCTGTAATTGGGTTTCTGCTGAGGCTTTATAACGTTGGTCCAGTTGTGCTTTAGAGGCAAATAAATGCGCCGTCAATTCGGCTAGTTTATTGAGCTTTGCGACATCACTTTCATTATAAATTCCGTTTTTGCCGCTCAGAACATAAAACGCTTCTGCTGATACAGCGCACTGCAACTGTTGAACATTGCTCACATCCGCCGCGGACCTCACTTGCTGAACGTAAGCAGCATCTGACGTATTGAAAATGGCCTGAACAATCCGCGTCAACTCGGTCTCTAAAGAATGGCCGTCCAGGCACAACACGGCCTCACCCAAGGCCGCGCCCAGACTCAGATCATTATCCAGATCAATGTTTAGATTACCCGTGTTCGCGCGTGACTTCATCTACATGTCCTGACAAACCTGATTAACCCAAACATAAGCCTTGGTCAGGCTGTCGTAATACATCTCTGCATCAAGACCAATTTTTTGTAATGTTGCAACATCAAGATTGGCGGTGATGCGGTCTGCCTGAGTAACGAGTTGCAGTTGCGCGCCCATAACACCCTCGTGATTTAACAGGGCGGCCAACACATCATCGATCAAATTCAATGGCAATAAAATTTCAGCTAGGGGGCTTCCAAATAAGGTATCCAGTAAAGAGAACATACCGACCATGAAAGCACTATCTTGCTGATCTCTGTTGCCGCCATTTTTTTGGCAAATCACTTCCATCAAACTGGCGCGAAATGCAGCGCGCAACATCAGAGGATTAAGTGCGCCCCCATTATCATGAGGACGGGCATACAACAGTAACTGCAACCATCGTTGTAATTGCCGCCGCCCGAGCAAATTAATGGCCTGCCCAAAGCTCGATACTTTGACTGTCTGCGCAAATGCGGCAGAACTAACCATCTTAAACAACATAAACGACAAGGTGGTGTCTTGCTTAAATAGCTCCTCCAGTTCGCGTGACTCTGCATCGCGAGATACTAATCCGAGCAATTTCAATAAACGGGTTCTGGCAGTTGCGTCGCCTGATTTATTATTCGGCGCAGGATGAAAGGCATAGTCGCCGCAAAACGAGCTAAATCCCATATCGGATGCTGCTTGCAATTGTGCTGCTGTATTCACATTTTTAGCGATATGCAGACCCTTGCTTAAACTCGCTAGCCAAGGCTTTATTGATATGGGCATGCCAGCGGTGCAATCGACACAAACAGTACTAGATCCATCCCAGACTAACGTAGTCTGAGAAGCAAAATCGTCAACGACAATTTGCACACCTTTAGACACTAAATAGTTCAGTTTGGTTTGCGCATCAGGACTATTACAACTTGCCTCTGGAATGCACAAAATAATTTTTGAGGCGGCAATACGAGTATCAATATCTGCTGGTAATGCAATGACGTCATCGATAGGCAGAAGGAGCGACAGCGAGGATAACTGATCAAAAAAATCACTACTTTTAAAGTAATGTAATAACTGCAAAGAATTTGCAAGGACAGCGGTATCAAAATGAACGCTCAAAGCAACCAGTTGCTGCTTGTTGTTAACGATCGGAGTCAGTGGAGAAATTGGTAACGTCAGGCCAGTCGCATTGGTCATATAAACAATTTTTGATCTTAGTTGGATTTTCTATTTGCTTTCTGCTGCCTGATCTTACGAAAACTGATGCAATGAGGTTTTAGCTCTTTGCAAAAAAACATTTTTACATAAGTCGTAAGCAGCTTTAAATACTAAGTTGAAAATTAATCAATTGCAATATTATTTAACGTTTTACTTTAAGTATTACTCTAGTGTTGTTCTAAGTAAGCCATGAATAAGACTGTTTTCACAACAGTGAGCTTGTAATAACCCTAAAGCATGCGAATAAAGAACAATCAGCTGTCGCGATCACTCTTGGTCTTTTAAAAACAAGGTCTGTAAATCATTTAAAAACCGTCGCCCCAACTCGGTTGGACGGACGTACTGATGATCCCGGGTAATCAATCCTTTTTGCTCTGCTATCGATAACTCCTTTTCAAGATCATTAAGTAAAAGACCTGTACGTTCATTGAATAGATTGACGGCAAAACCTTGATTTAGTCGTAAAGCGTTGAGCATAAATTCAAAGCCCATTTCATGGCGCTGTATCTCAACGCTTTCTTGCACAGCTGCTCCGCGCAGACTCTCTTCCATATAGGTTTTTGGTTGCTTATAACGGACTTGTCGCACCACTTTATGAGGGAAAGAAAGTTTGGAATGGGCGCCAGCACCGATACCCAGATAGTCGCCAAAGTTCCAGTAATTCAAATTATGACGTGATTCTTTACCTGGCTTAGCATAGGCAGAGACTTCGTAATTACCATAACCAGCTTGCGTCATTTTGGCCTGGATCAAATCCTGCATTTCTGCGCTCAGATCATCGTCGGGTATCACTGGCGGGAATTTAGCGAAGTAGGTATTCGGCTCCAGCGTCAGATGGTAGAGCGATAAATGTGGCGGTGCGCAGGCAATCGCGGTTTCGACATCGGACTTTGCCTGCTCCAAGGTTTGCCCTGGCAGTGCAAACATCAGATCAAGATTAAAATTATCAAAATATCGTTGTGCGATATCGATAGCGCGCCTAGCCTCATCGCCATCATGAATGCGCCCCAGCGATTGCAGATGCCGTGAATTAAAACTCTGAATACCAATCGATAAACGGTTGATACCGCTTTGGCGATAAGAGCGAAACTTTTCAGCCTCAAACGTCCCCGGATTGGCTTCCATTGTAATTTCAGCCGCGCCGTCAATTGGCAACAGCGTTCTGACATCCGACATCAGGCGATCCAAACCTGCTGCCGACATCAGACTAGGCGTGCCGCCACCAATAAAAATGGTGTAAATCTTACGCCCCCAAATCAGAGGCAAGGCCGCCTCTAAATCAGCACGTACGGCGTCCAGATAAAGGGCTTCATCAAAACTACTTTTTACCTCGTGCGAATTGAAGTCGCAGTAAGGACACTTCTTGACACACCAAGGAAAATGGATATATAGCGATAGTGGGGGCAGACTAGTAAAATTAAACTGTCCTGCTCCCAAAAAATGACTAACGACATCTTGCGGCACGGAAGAAAGATCGATGGTTTTTTTCTTAGGCGTCAGTAGTTGAATAGGCTTAATCGGGATCATCGTAACTTCTCTAGCAGCACACGCAAAGCTTGCCCGCGATGCGACCATTGGCTCTTTTGTTCGGGACTGAGTTCTGCCACTGTTTTACCTAAATCCGCTATCCAAAAATGCGGATCATAGCCGAAACCATTATTACCTTTTGGCTCTGCCACGATCTCGCCATGCCAAAGCCCATCTGCAATGACCGGCTGCGGATCATGTTCTGAACGCACGTAAACCAGCACGCAATAGTAATAAGCCGACTTGTCGTTTGAGGTGGCAAGCTGGCTGATCAAGTGCGCGTTATTGCGCTGATCGGATTTAGGTTCACCTGCAAACCGGGCAGAAAACACACCGGGCGCACCTTGTAGCGCATTTACACAAATCCCTGAGTCGTCGGCTAAAGCGGGCAAACCCGTCAATTTGGCAGCGTGCCTAGCTTTGGTGAGGGCGTTTTCAATAAAGGTGAAATACGGTTCTTCAGCCTCGGGCACATCAAATTCAGATTGCGCGCGCAGTGTGATGCCTAGTGGCGACAATATGTGGAAAAACTCTTTGAGTTTGCCTTGATTATTCGAGGCTAAGACAATTTTTTTGGCATTCATTTTACGATTTTTTTACTAAGATAAAACATCTTCAGAGGAGGGTCTGATAACATTTAAATCGGAGGTGCGAGCAATTCTAAAAAATATACTCATCATGAGTATATCTTAATCGTCCAGATAATTACTGGACAATAAGGCATATTCTATAAAAATAAGGGGGAGTATATTAAATCTCCCTCTATATTTACATCAATAAAATCGAGACTCCGCTGACTATAACAAGCCTAATACCTGTTTCTGCAATGCGATTAAATCCGTAATACCTTCATGCGCTAAATCGAGCAAACAATCCATGGTAGCGCGATCAAATGCCACACCTTCAGCCGTGCCTTGCACTTCAACAAACTGACCTTGGTCTGTCATGACGACATTCATATCGGTGTCGCAAGAAGAGTCCTCGGGGTAGTCCAGGTCTAACACGGGCATCCCTTGATACACACCGACAGAAATCGCTGCCACAAAATGTTTGACCGGCACGGCGGCAATCGCACCGCGCTCCACCAGTTTTGAAAAAGCATCATAAGCCGCCACCATGGCGCCGGTGATCGCGGCCGTACGTGTACCGCCATCGGCTTGAATTACATCGCAATCGATATGCAAGGTGCGCTCACCAAAGGCCTCCAGATCGAACGCTGCGCGTAAGGAACGACCAATCAGGCGCTGTATCTCTTGCGTGCGTCCGGATTGCTTGCCTTTGGCGGCTTCACGATCCATGCGAGTATGTGTTGAACGCGGCAGCATGCCATATTCAGCAGTCATCCAGCCCTGCCCTTTACCTTTTAAAAAACCAGGCACTTTATCTTCAATACTAGCGGTACAAATAACACGCGTATCTCCAAACTCAATCAATACCGAACCTTCGGCATGTTTGGTGAAGTGACGATTAATGACGACAGGACGCAGGGCATTGGCCGAGCGTCCGCTAGGACGATTTGATTGAGGCATAGTAGTAAATAAAAATTGAGTGAAATTTAAGAAAATATATAACTAGGATTAAGGCCAAGTTAGCGACAAATTCCATCAGGGCTTGGTTGTCACGCGAGACGATTTATGAATTGCGTTGCGGATTTCTGCAATCGCCTTTTCTATTTCCACCTCATTAAACGCGTCGGCCTCGGCATTGTCTGCCTCGCCAGGTGGTGGTGCTTGTATCGTCGTTGTGACTGAGCCTATAGGCAAAGTATTAGTGGAGATAATCGAGGAATCTTCAAGCTTATCATCGCCTTCCCACATCATCACCAATGCGGTCACATTATCGCTTTGTTTGCCAGCGATATCGACGGCAGACCGAATCAATTCCGGTACAGCCCGCACGATCGTGTGGTCGTTCAAACGTTGCGCGAGCATATGATCTGGCAGTACCGACCATAAACCATCTGAACACAAAAACAGCAGGTCACCAGCTTGCAATGTCGCTCTGCGCGATAGCTCCACAATCGGCGCATTTGGCGCACCTAAGCAGTTAAATAGCTTATTACGATCAGGATGAGTATGGCGCTCTGACGGATCAACCTTGCCTTGTGCGATCAATGTCTCGAGCCGTGAATGATCCTTGGTACGCAATAGGATTTGCCCTTGGCGCATCCAGTACAAGCGCGAATCGCCGCAATGCGCCCAGTAAGCATAGCCATTTTGAATCAGGCAGGCAACGATTGTTGTGCGTGGTGTTTCGGGCAGATTGTGCATCTCTCGATAGCGATGTATTTCTTGGTGCGCAGCGAAAAAACTGTCTTCCAAAAACCGCTCCGGCCGTCCTATCATTGGGTGGGCATTTTGCTGGAATAAATTACCGATTGTTTGCATCGCAATCGTCGCTGCCATTTCTCCCATAATGTGACCGCCCATACCGTCGGCCAGCAGCAACAGGATGACATCACGGGTAAAGCTATAACCCATACGATCCTGATTGACCTTACGGCCACCGATATGACTTTCTTGATAGACAGAGAAACGCATGAGGTATCTAGTGTAATTACTATTGTTTAGGTTGAAAATTACAGCAAACAAAAAATATCTGCTGCTCAAACCGATTAAAAACATATCAATATTATTGCGAAAAACGACTATACCTACCCCAGGGTATTGTCCTGTATTGTGGTGTCGTCATTGAGAGTCTTTCTTTTTTTCCCCGCAGCAAACAAGGCTGTAAGTTTGACCTTCGTTTTTTCAAATACGCTTAGTTCTTTTTGCGGCTGCTTTTGCAGTTGCAAAGCTTTTTGCAAAGCGAACACGCTTTGTGGACGTTCCAGCGGATCCATTTTCAAACACCAGCGCACTACTTCGATCAATTCTGGAGAATACAAACCGTCCAGCTTGCGGTAGTGGTTTTCCATCTTATCGCCACTTTTACGCTGATCTGAAGGTTGTGGTGGCGCACCAACCATACATGCAAAAATGGATGCGCCTATGCTATAAATATCCGTCCACGGACCAAGATTACCATTTTTAGAATATAACTCTGGAGCAGCAAAACCTGGGGTGTACATTGGATATAGCTTTGGTAAATCTGTTTTTAAGGTTTGGCGCGCCGCACCAAAATCCAACAAAATTGGCGTTCCATCAAGACGTAAATAGATATTGGCTGGCTTCAAATCCAAATGTAGTAATTTATTGGTATGCACCTCACGCAGTCCATTCATCACATGGTTAAACATGCGACGAATAAAGCGCTCAGATACCAACGGTTTCTCGCCTTTGTCGCGGCGACGCAAGATATGTTCTTGTAGCGACCGGCCCGATTCGTAGGCCATCACCATATAGACTGTCTCATTCGCACGGAAAAAATTGATCACGCTAACGACATTAGGATGTGCGATGCGCGCCAGTGCCCGACCTTCCTCAAAAAAACATTTAAGACCAATACGATAAATCGGCAGATTTTCTGACGAAATGGAGGGCACCAATTCACCTTGCTGTCGCAAAGCTAAAGAGCTGGGTAAATATTCCTTGATAGCGACGGCATTACCGTCTTCATCAGACGCCAGATAAACAATACTAAACCCGCCAGAGGCAATTTTCTTTACAATGCGGTATCCAGCAATCTCAAGACCGTCCGGCAAGGGTGCGTTATTTTGTGCGGCCATATCGTCCTATATCCATTTATATAAAGGATTGTGTTGATGTTTGGTGATTTTGTAAAGGATATAGATAAAGCAAATACAGTGGTTGCCACATTAGCGATGCTTGGTTAGCCTCGTAACTATTCTAGTTAGTGTGTGTAAATAACGCTCAAGTCAACATCGGACAGATCACCTCTGACTAGCCATCCCTCTACTTTGCTGGCTGCGCTCTAACTCTGTTCATCAATATCAAAAAAACCGCAAAATCCAAATCATTAACATCTACACAAAATTGTGTCCGCAACATACAGTAGCAAAAATAGCCCGAATCTCGAACAAGGCAAGCAAACGGCGCCATCCAGGTTCTGCGTAAGCTTTATAATAAAATTAGATGTCCGTCCAGAAACATACAGCATACCAAGGAAATAACGTGAGTATTTATAGCATGACAGGCTACGCCGCCAGCACCCAAGAAACCGATGCCGGCACGATTACTATCGAAATCAAGAGCGTCAACTCGCGTTTTTTAGATTTACAATTTCGGATTAACGATGATTTCCGCTCGGTAGAACCACTCTTCCGCGAAGCGATTTCCCGCAAATTAAGCAGAGGAAAAGTGGAATGCCGCTTCAGTTTTGGCAAAAAAACCAGTAGCGGTAATGCCAAAGCCTTGAATGCAGAGGTTTTATCGCAAATAGCTCAGTTCCAGGCCAGCATCCTTCAACAATTTCCCAATGCGGCACCGCTGACCAGCAATGAGTTACTGCGCTGGCCCGGCGTGATTGAAGAAGCAGAAATTAATGCGGAGGCTTTGCAATCCGTGATTACTAGCGGGATCAGCTCCACGCTGGATGCCTTTATTACTAGCCGTGAGCGTGAAGGTACGGCACTAGCACTGGTGCTTACCGACAGGATTGAGGCGATGGAGGCAATTGTGCTGCGAATCACCCCGCTGGTACCGCAAGTTGTTCAGCAATTCCAACAAAAAGCCACAAGTCGCATGGAAGAAGCGCTAGGTTTGGGCCAGCACGTGGGTAACGCCAGCAACCAAAGCATCACCCGGGAAGAAGCACTGGATCGTGTTCGCCAAGAAGTAACGCTTTATGGCATCCGCATTGATGTCGCAGAAGAACTGGCTCGCTTATCTGCTCACCTGACAGAAACCAGACATATTTTAAAAAAAGGCGGACAAGTCGGCAAACGTCTGGACTTTATGATGCAAGAGTTAAACCGAGAGGCAAATACGCTGGGATCAAAAGCCGCCCTCAAAGAACTGGCCGATGCCTCAATGGAATTAAAATTACTGATAGAGCAAATGCGTGAGCAAGTTCAGAACCTTGAGTGACTTTTAATGAATTTTACTATTTACATATACTGCCACCTGTATATTTTTATGTCCATATGATTACTGGGGATTAAGGTCGCTTTTACCATATACCCCCACTATTTTAATCATTTTATTAAGTAAATTCAGTGAGCCATTATGCAAACATCCACCACAACATCAGGTAGCCTGTTTATGGTTGCAGCACCATCGGGTGCTGGTAAATCAACCTTGGTAAATGCCTTGCTGGCACAAGAGCCAGCAATTAAGCTCTCGATTTCCTACACGACTCGCCCACCACGCCCGGGTGAACAAGACGGACGGGAATACCATTTCACCTCAGCAGAAGACTTTCTAAAGCGAAAAGCACAAGGAGAATTTCTAGAGTCAGCCGAAGTGCATGGAAATTACTATGGCACCTCCCGGATTATGATCGAGCGTCAAATGCAAGCTGGCACCGATATTTTGCTAGAAATTGACTGGCAAGGAACACAACAAGTTAAACGGCAATTCCCTGACGCGGTACGGATTTTTATCCTCCCGCCATCGATTCCTGCACTGGAAGAGCGGCTAAAAAAACGGGGACAGGACGAACCGCATATCATTACCAGACGTATTCTAGCTGCCGGCGGCGAAATGGCGCACGCGCCTGAGTTCGAATATGTTATTATTAATCAAGAGTTTGCAACGGCATTAGCAGAATTAAATGCCGTTGTTAAAGCGACTCGCTGTCGCTTTGCACAGCAAGCAACCCGCAATGCAGCGCTGTTTGCCCAATTGGGCATTCATGCCAATTCATAATAGAAGGAAAAAAGATGGCACGTATTACAATTGAAGACTCACTGAAAAATATCCCTAACCGTTTTCAACTGACGCTCTGTGCGACTTATCGCGCGCGCCAACTGTTGCAAGGTCATACTCCAAAAGTAGACTCAAAAGACAAACCAACCGTAATCGCTTTGCGTGAAATCGCTGAAGGCAAAATCGGTATCGAAATGTTGAAAAAAGTACCTGGTTAATTCTGTTCAGAACGACACCATGAAGCGGCTTGGAGCCGGGAACCTGACAGAATGAATCTTACTGAAACTAATTCTTCGCTCCCCGCCTCCGCTGCTGAGAAAGTAATCTCACGACGGGTTGTATCCACAAGTTCATCTGCAACACCCTCTGCAAGTTCTTCCAAAAAAAATATCGCTCCTGCCTCATCCTCCATAGCAGAAACACCTGCACCACGCGCACCTGTTGCTGGCGTCGCATCGATCACTGACTTAACCAATCGTCTTGCAGAATATCTATCGCCTGCTGATCTTAAATTGGTCAAAGAAGCGTATCGCTTTTCCGATGAGATGCATCTTGGGCAAATCAGAAAATCTGGTGAACCCTATATCTCGCATCCCATTGCGGTAGCGGAGATTTGCGCCGAATGGAAGTTGGATGTACAGGCCATCATGGCTGCGCTGCTACATGATGTGATGGAAGATCAGGATGTAAAAAAAGAAGAACTGATAGAGCGCTTCGGTGCCCCGGTGGCCTCCTTGGTCGATGGCTTATCCAAACTGGAAAAAATTGAATTCCAGAGTCAGATAGAAGCGCAGGCAGAAAACTTCCGCAAAATGTTGTTGGCGATGGCGCGCGACGTACGCGTGATCTTGGTTAAGCTTGCCGATCGCTTGCACAATATGCGCACGCTAGGTGCGATGCGGCCAGAAAAGCAGCGCAGAATTTCAGGCGAAACGATGGAAGTATATGTGCCAATCGCACATCGTTTGGGTTTGAATAATATTTATCGTGAACTACAAGATTTAGCGTTTGCGCATCTCTACCCGATGCGCTACCGCACTTTATCAAAAGCAGTAAAAGCAGCACGCGGTAACCGACGCGAAGTCGTCAACAAGATTATGGAAGCAGTCAAAACAGCGCTTAAAGACGCTGGATTAAATGCGCAGGTATATGGCCGCGAAAAAACGCTGTATGGCATTTATCGCAAAATGCACGACAAGCACCTGAGTTTTTCTCAAGTGCTTGATGTATATGGTTTTCGTATCGTTGTCGATAATTTCCCTAATAGCTATTTTGCGCTGGGGACTTTGCACGCGCTGTACAAGCCGATGCCGGGTAAGTTTAAAGACTACATCGCCATTCCCAAAACGAATGGCTATCAGTCCCTGCATACAACCTTGATCGGCCCATACGGTACGCCGGTGGAATTCCAAATCCGTACTCAAGATATGCACCACGTTGCAGAATCTGGAGTGGCTGCGCATTGGCTGTATAAAAATGAAGAAGGCAGTCTGACAGATCTGCAACAGCATACACATGCATGGCTGCAATCGTTGCTGGATATTCAAAAACAAACCGGTGATTCAGCAGAATTTTTAGAACATGTGAAGATCGACTTGTTTCCTGATTCGGTCTACGTCTTCACACCAAAATCAAAAATTATTGCGCTGCCGCGAGGTGCGACAGCACTGGATTTTGCGTATAACATCCATACAGATATTGGTGATCAGGCAATCGCCACACGCATAAATCATGAACCAGTGCCGTTACGATCTGAGTTAAAAAACGGCGATATCGTTGAAATTATTACTTCGCCAAATTCGCGCCCCACACCGAACTGGCTAACATATGTGCGGACAGGTAAAGCACGATCCGCAATACGTCATTATCTGCGTACCATCAACCTCAATGAGTCCACTGAACTAGGTAAACAATTGCTGTCGCAAGCACTACTGGATGTTCACCTCAATCCAGTGTTACCTTCCAGCTTAATTGAAAAATTACTCAATGAATCCACGGCCAAAACTCTGGATGAAATATATACCGATATTGGCATAGGCAAACGTATGGCAGCGCTGGTAGCGCGTCATATATTAGATTTGGTTGAAGACGATTCGTCATCGATTCCATTTCAAGAACTGGCTGGAGAAAAATCCGGCAAACGCGATCCTGTCATCATTTATGGCAGTGAAGGTATTTCAGTACAACTGGCGCCATGTTGTATGCCGATTCCGGGTGACGGCATTATCGGACAGCTCAAGCGCGACCAAGGATTGGTTGTTCACACAGACGACTGTGAAAATGCCAAACGCATGCAAGTCAAAGAACCAGATCGTTGGATTGATGTCAGTTGGGGAGATGAATTAAACCGTCGCTTTGACAGCCGCATTGTCGTCATGGTGAATAACGAACGCGGTGCGCTGGCAAAAATTGCAGCTGAAATTGGTGAATGCGATGCCAACATTAGCCATGTCAGCATAGAAGATGGTCAAGCCAACGATATGACCAATATCCATTTCACGATACAAATAGAAGATCGCATCCACCTGGCTCGCATGATGCGCAATATCAAGCATCTGGCGGGCGTTACCAAAATATGGCGAGAGCGCGGTTAAGTACATAGCCAATTGCGCGACTAACAATTGTGTGACTAAGTTAAAGCGACCATATTGCGCAAGCTCTCGACACTTCCTACCGCTCGTTCTGAGCTTGATACCAACTACCAAGCAACGATCTTATAAAAATTTAGCAGAACTTACAGAAATTCTCCGGATTCAATTACTCCGGATACTGCACGTCGGTAATCGTTAACTCGTCCACACCAGCAGGTGTCCGCAATGTAACGGTATCACCTGTTTTGAACTTGGTTAATGCCCGTGCAACTGGCGATACCCAACTAATTCTCCCCGCCAGCGGATCAAACTCATCAACGCCAACGATAGTAATTGTAAGCTCCTCGCCATGTTGATTTTCGTAGGTGACGGTGGCACCAAAAAATACTTGATCCAAGCCATGATGCACTCTGGGATCAACGACCTCTGCCAAATCCAAACGCTTGGTTAAAAACCGTATGCGTCTATCAATTTCACGTAACCGACGCTTACCATAAATATAGTCCCCGTTTTCAGACCGGTCGCCATTCGATGCAGCCCAATGGACAATATTCACTACCTCAGGTCGTTCTACATCCATGAGATGCAAAAACTCTGCCTTCATTTTTTGATGTCCGTCTGGCGTCATATAATTTTTTACGCCAGCAGGTATTTCAGGCATGCCAAATTCCTGATCGTCGTCCTGCTCAGTTTCTTTTACAAATGCTTTATTCATCTTTCTATTGTAACGGACTTAGGTAAAATTCTTCTGCTCTAACTACCACAGCAACATTAAGCCTTATAGAATAGGGTGGATACACTCTCTTCGTTTAGAACTAGCCCTACAAGGTCCATGCATGACAGATACCACCGCAATTAAACTTATCATCGTCGACGATCATGCAGTTATACGAGAAGGTCTAAAGCAAATTATTGGTAGCACCGAAGATATCGTCGTCGTTGGCGAGGCAGAAAACGGATTTGATGCCATTAAACTGTCACGACAGCTTGAGTACGACATTATGTTGTTAGATATTTCTCTACCAGATAAAAATGGCATTGAAGTCCTGAAACAAATCAAAAAAGAATCTCCACAAATATCCATTTTGATGTTTTCCATCCACCGAGAGGATCAATATGCGGTGCGCTCCCACAAATCCGGTGCTTCCGGCTATTTAAATAAGCAAGCCAGCGCAGATGAAATTCTGCGTGCGATACGACAACTAGCGTCGGGGCTTAAATATATTAGTCCAGAACTAGCGCAAGAAATGGCAAATAATTTAAATCAAGAGTACGAAGGTGAGCTGCATAAGACTTTATCCGACCGTGAATTCCAGACCATGACCATGATCGCCTCCGGTAAAAACGTCAGCGATATCGCACGGGAACTATCACTATCCGTAAAAACCATTAGCGAGTATCGCGCAAGAATATTACTTAAAATGAAACTACGCCATAACGCTGAATTGACTCACTACGCGATTAAGAATCAGCTGGTCGAATAAGCTAAAGAATTAAAGTCTTTTCACACAGGAATTGTACAAAACTCCATCTTAAAAATAAACTTGATTCAAAATTAGAATAAAATCTTTACGCAAGGACATTCTCTCTTACCTGAAGCATTAAGCGCGGAAGCATCATGTCAAATAATCAAAATAATTCGCAATTTAAAAACCCAGCAGATATCGCTAAAGAGACCTTTAAACGTTTGGCGATTCAAAGAATTGCACCGACACCTGACGCTTATAAAAAACTATACCAAGAAATTTCAGGTGTTACAGATCCGGTAGAACTTGAAACACCCCCTGCCCCTCAAACTCAAGAAGAGAAAACGCAGGAACCGTCTGCAGCAGAAACCCTGCTACTCAGCTTTGCGCAAAGCCTGCAACAATCTCAGGGTGATCTGGCCAACTTTGGACATCGCTTTAGCCGCGCAATAAAAATTGGGGATTGGGAGGATTACAGCAAAGGCCTGTCCCAATTGGCAGAAAAAACAATGGTAAAACCAGCTAGTTCCATCAGCTTAGTTGACCCAATTGCACCCCCAGTAGCTAACAAAATCTCTCTGGTGGATGACTTACCCTTAGAAGATGGACGTCAACGCATCTTACAAGACATGCTGTACCGCACGCTCACGCTGGCACTAGCCTCCGTACTCAAATCAACACCACAACTGGCTGCAGAGTCAGAGTCAATTGGTGTTGCAGTACGCGACGCCGATAATGAGCCTGCACTCAATGTAATAGCTACTCGCCTGAAACAACTATGCTTTCAAATTGAATTAAAAGGCGGTGATACAGGAGAGCAGCAAGAACTATTGCTTCGTCTCTTTGGACTGTTACTAGATAACGTGCACGAACTACTAGACGAAGACAATTGGTTGCGTGGACAAATCGAAGTGGTAAGAACTTTGATCGCTGGGCCAATAGACCATCGTACGCTGGAAGAAGCGACGCGCAGCTTAAAAGATGTGATTTATAAGCAAGGCGTACTCAAACATAGTATTGACGAGTCAAAAACATCCGTCAAAAATATGATGGCGACTTTCATCGATCGCTTAAGTGTAATGGCTGTGAGTACTGAGACCTATCATAGCAAGATGGATGGCTACTCCCACCAGTTGAGTAGCACTAGCAACCCCAATGAAGTCAATCAATTGATCGGTGCCATTCTCAACGAAACGCGTACCGTCCAGTCAGAAACAATGCGGTCGCATGAAATGATGCTGGGTGCGCAAAAAGAAGTCAAAGAAGCAGAGACCCGTATCAAAGAATTAGAGGACAAGCTTGCCCACATGAGCGAGCTGGTGCGAGAGGATCAATTAACCGGCAGCTTAAATCGCCGAGGTCTAGACGATGTATTTGAACGGGAAGCAGATCGTGCAGATCGTCGCGGCGCCCCGCTCTGCGCCGCCATGCTTGATCTGGACAACTTCAAAAAATTAAATGACACCTACGGTCACTCGGCCGGCGATGACGCCTTGGTGCATCTGGTACGCATCGTCAAACAAACATTACGCTCAATCGATGTGATTGCCCGTTATGGTGGAGAAGAATTTTTAATCGTCATGCCAGAAACAAGTCTCGATGAGGCTGCCTTGGCGATGACCAGAGTGCAGCGAGAATTGACCACTCATTTTTTTACTGCCAACGAACAACGATTGTTCATCACATTTAGTGCAGGTGTTGCATTACGTGCGCCCAAAGAGCCACAAGATGCGGTTGTAAAGCGAGCAGATAAAGCGATGTATGAAGCAAAAAAAACAGGGAAAAATAGGGTCGTGAAGGCGGCGTAAATAACTTGATTCTGCAATGGATGTGCGACTAAGTTCTAGAGTAATTTTTCGACTATTGCGTTAAGCACGCTTCAGAATTCTTTCCCAAGAAAGCTGATTCTGATTGTAAATACCATCATTTAGAACAAACGAAACACGCTAGTAACGGTCACTACCCGGATCAACAAATAGCGTCATATCAGCGACCCTGCAATTCAGTATTAAAAATACTCACCAGGAGTATATTTTAATCACCGATATAATATCTGGACAATAAGATATTTTTTAAAAAATAATGGGGGAGTATGTGAATCAAACTGTTTTAGTCTGCATTAATCAAACGACATTCTTTAGTGCCAATTTTTGCTTCGCTATTTATCCCACTCGCCTAAACAACTTGCATAAACAGCGCTGTTCCCATCACAAAAGCAGAACTAATCCTATGATAATTCTGAAGCAGATATTCGTCCCCCGCTTTTTTTGGCCCATCACCGTAAGGCCACACATAATCATCGATCACTATCCAACCACCTGATACAACAAACCCTGTCCACGCATCAACGTCTGCCTTTGCGGCTTCGTAACTATGATTGCCGTCGATGTGAAGAATTGCTATTTGGCCCGCATAATCAGTTGACCCGAACGACTCTGTTGTAGCATTTTTCGTTTTAACGTAGTGCGTTGCTCCCTCAGTTGAAGGCATGCGCAAATAATTAATATTATTAGCGTTGTAAGGCAATAAGTTCATTTCAAATACCCTCAGTGCCTCATCACAATCATATTGCGCAATACCACTGTCGACTAAACCGCCTTCGTCGTTTTGTACCAGATGTGCACTAGACCATGGATCGACACATAGTGTTTTCCCTATCTGGTAGCAATGTGCAAGGCGTGCCAAAACAAACGCTGACTTTCCCCACCAGCTGCCTATTTCTACAACATCGCCTGCGACGCTAAACCGGGCAATCTCGCACAAGGCACTGATTTTTTCGTCATCACACATGCCTGAGATCACATTTCCATGTCTGAAAATTGTCGCAATTTCAAGAGCGGAGATCAGCGGTTTGGAGGCAATGTCAGAGGCAACGAATAAAGGGCTGTCGATTACTTTCTTCGCCCTTGCAGATGCAACGCGATAGCCACTGAGTTCATCATTGACCGGTGAATCATTGACCATCTGGACATCAGGATTAATACCCTTCAACTCACGTTTTAAATAATTCCAGGCCACCGGATTAGGACTAAAAATGCCACCGATGCCAAGGCTTACTATGGCGAGTTTTAAAGCATCATTAAAATCTGGCTCGGTGATATAGGGCAAAAACGTCCATGCAGCATATTTATCCTTAGACACATCGTAAGCCAACGACGAAGAACCGATTACTGGCTGGCCTTCACGTTGGCATTTCTCAAGAAAATCCAATGAGCGTGGCATACCAGCGGGGAAAATCAAAATAGGTTTCAATCCAGACTGTTTAGCTGGGTTATCCATAGAGTTTCCTTGGTTAATCATTTGTAAAATAAGTTATAGAGAAGCTGTTTTTTAAAAAATGAGTTTCTTGATCAAGCGTGATTCATCAATACCAAGATCCAAAAAAGATTGATAAATTAAGGGCAAGTTTTGAACGGCAGCAATAACGACAGGAATATCTGATTTTAATAAAGTATCGGGACCTACGATTTCATGCCCCATATACCATTCCCCAATCCGCGATAGTCTGGAATCAATAAAATAAGCGACATCAACATCTTTAAAAAAAGCAGATTTTTCTATCAGGTACTTCGATTGCCAACCAGCCCCCCAAATTGCTACGGATTGGTAGTCAGAGCGGTCAGCCAGGATGTGCGACAAACCCAGATCTTGTAAGGCTTGTTTAATGATCTGTTCCGACTCGCCATGAGCATCGCTGAGACGCTGCCTCAATAAGTCATCAAAAAATACCAGAGGACAGTGCGCGTCTGATAATAAACCATACATAGCAATCATGGAAATAACCGCATCTAAGGCAATCGTCTCATGTTTAAAGTCGCAACTAATTTGAAAGTTACAATCGGTCAGCTTGTATTCATGCACTAGAGCGACAAATGCCTTCACTTCGTCTAATGAATAGTTACCTTCAGTAAAAATATATTTAACCGTCACCTGACTAGGATCGGCATCTGCATATTGATGTAAATTCGTCATGGCTTTGTACAACAGACTCGCAATACCGCGAACCTGAGTGTAGGTCGCCTCAGTACCAGCATCAATACTGGTCGTAACGGTCACTTTTTTTTCTGCGAGCAAGCGTTGCACGGTGTTGTTATGTTTTACTGCGTTCGTTAGCACGCGCTGTTTCGCATTAGGAATACGCTCTACGGTTTTGTCCAGCATCACGTCAAAATCTTTGCCTATTACAGGTTCTCCACCGCCCCAAACGATGGTGCCGCATTGATCTAGCGCATGACTGTTTAAGAACTTATCTAGCAAGCGGTTGACATCATAGTTCGCTTGTTGGCCGCCATAATATGTATCACTGCAATAGCTGCATTTAAGATTACATACAGAATGATATTCAAACGACAGATATCTCACATCTAACTTATCTAGTGCACCCCACTCCTTAAACTCTAAGAAGGGGCATTTATCACAAGCAGATGCCTCTGCACGATTAATTTTTGTATGTAAATCGCGCTTCGCTTTTAAGATACGCTCAGGTGTCACCGGAATTAATTCACCTAATGGCACATCCATCAATACAACATCGCCGCGTATTTCGCCATCGACAAAAAAGCGTTTACAGCAGGTACGTATTTGATCTGGCGCGAGAAACACCGAGTGATGCAAATCAATGCAACTCCAACTTTTATTCATCATTTGATCTATAAACTCGTGAATGGATGTAGCTCTCTGTACTAGCGAGAGATTTGTAGCTTGCATCATCCGCATAAAGTGACTGGCTATTTGACCGTATTTTGTTTGCGACAAAACCAAATCATTTTGCAGATCGGTCTGGACCGCCGCAAACTCCTTATTTGCGCCAATACGCTCAAAAAAATAGTCGTATAAGGCAGCTTCTTGCGTAGGAGAACCTGCTCTTAAATAAATCTCTCTAAGGCGCGTAGCAACAACACCCGTTGTGCCTTGACGATAATAGGAAACAAGCTCTGTCCAATTATCGATATGCACTAACTTACTAAATTCTGCAATGCTGTTCCAGGCGCGAATAAAGCCATCAATATGCTTAAACGAAATCGTATTAACAATCGACTCTGCTCGCCATTTTTTTAAGTACAGTACTTGATCAACATACGCGATCTGCCTTGCATACCAATACGCCTGATAAATATAATCAACGTCTTCATGATACCCAGCTGCAAACATCAACCGATGATCCATCATCAGTTGCCGGCGGATGGCGGTAAATATCACCGATCCATCCATATGCAAGGACAGATATTTACTTAACAAATCTCGTTTATTTAATTTGAATGCCGCTTGATCGCGTCGACCTGACGTTGGCAGCATCGTAGACGGAATGCTGAGACTGTCATCAAACGCCCAGTTATAGGCAACTATGTCCAGGTCATTGGTTTGTGAATCAATCAAACGCTTTAATGTCGTCAACGCATCCAGATCTAATGTATCGTCGCTATCAAGAAAAATGATCCATGAGCCATTTGCATGATGAATGCCAATATTTCTGGCGATCCCTGGACCGGCGTTTTCAGGCGCTGAAATTACGCTCAAATGGCTGAAGTTGCCTGCCATGTCCAATGCAATCGAAAAAGTAGCATCCGTAGAACAATCATCAACTAAGATGACTTCATAGCTGTCTCTGTCGAACGTCTGATTAAGCGCGCTGCTTAAGCAACGTTGAACATCCTTTGCTGCATTGTAGGCAGGGATCACTACCGAAAATTCTAATGAACGGTGATTAACATGCGGAATAATCGTAGCGACAGAGTTCATTTCATTTAGCCTTAGTCGTCAGCTTGTTGCGAATCAACCCGACCAAGCCTCTTACAGAGCGAAAATCGTCAGTTTCTATATCAGTCTCATTTATTTCAATATCAAATCTAGATTCCAACTCAAGAATAAATTTAATAATACCAATTGAGTCAACGATGCCTTCTTTAATAAAGTCACTGCCATCGTTAAATTTTTCAGGCAGCTTCGATTTTTTTTCTAATAATCTCAGAATGAAAGATTTGATCTCAACGTCAATAGAATTTTCACTATTTAGATTATGGTGTTGATCCGAGACATCCTGCAATGCCGCCAATACTGGAGCAAGCGCCCCGTGAGAACTTCCTACCGTTTGCCATGCGCGTGTTTTTGCTGATGCGACCATTGCCTCGAGAAAATACATTCCCTCCAACGCTAACTCTGCACTAAACACCTCCGTTGAATGCCATTCACCCTTATTCTTAAATAGCTGCAAAGCATCCGCGATATCAGCGTATAAATTGGCAAAGGCTTCAACAAAACCAGCAGGATGTCCCGCCTTAAAACGATTGTAGCGACGTTGATTGGTAACTTCGACACTTGCTGCACGGTCTAAAACCTCACGTCGACCATCTACATAGGCAAGCATCAATTCTTCAGGATGAGATTGCACCCATTCGGCAGAACCCTGATCGCCATAAATACGAATTTTTAAACCGTTTCTATGTCCTAATGCCGATTTACTAAACCATAGCTGGCCTTGAATCTCGCTGGTGTAACGACATAAACAACTCGCATTATCGACAACTCCAGAAAACCAGCCGTAATGGTTTTGATCTGATACTAACTCTAGCGGCTTTTGTTTCGTCAAATAATAAATAATCTGGTGCAAGTGCACCGCTAAATCTAAATGTAAAGTCGGAATATCGCCGTCAGATAAGCGCCAGGACTGTGGCGCTGGCTTATTGCCATGAGCATCTACCCGGATAAAACCTTCTTGCGGCATTTCTGCTTGAAAATGAATCACCTTCCCCAACTTGCCATCAGAAATTCTTTTTGCCAGTTCACGCAACATCGGATAACCAGAGTAGTTATAGGTGACAGCTAAGAACGCATTCAATTCATTGCGTACATCCAGAATCTGACGCGCTTGCTCGCTGCCAACGGCGAGAGATTTTTCACAGATGACAGCAAAACCAGCACGCATACAAGCAATGACACTCTCAGAATGATCTGGCGTCGGCGTTAATATGACGATGGCATCAAGCTGCCCTTTTTCCTTAGCCAGCATGGCTTGCCAAGTATCGTAAAGATGCTCTTTGCTGACACCATAAGCGATCGCTGTCTCATTATTTGTAGACGTATTTTTTGAAAAACATCCTGCCACTAATTGCCATCGTCTATCCATTCCGCTAGAAATGAAGTGGGAATACCCAACTGCAGAGTGAATAGAGCCGCCGATAAAACCTAGTTTTAACGGAGTTGCAGATGACGCTGAAATAGTAGTTTGCATTATTTTTATATCCTATTCGCTCTTATTACCCAGTGTCTGTACTAATTGGAATTTCATGAGCTTTCCCATGCTATTTCTAGGTAACTCATCTACGACAAAAAATTTTCTTGGCTGCTGAAAATCTGCTAAACGTTCACTGCAATAAAAGCGAAGCTGCCTTAAATCAAAACTATCTTTATTGACAGGTACGACAGCAAGCGCAACAACTTCTCCAAGCCGGTGATCGGCAAAAGCAAACGCGGCACTCTCCAACACAGTATCAAACTGTGCGACGACCTCTTCAATATCCGAGGGATAAATATTGATACCGCCAGAAATGATGATGTCCTTAGTACGTCCAAGAAAATAAAGAAAACCGTCTTCATCCAACTTACCAGTATCTCCTGTTTTAAAATAGTCTCCCCACATCGCAGCGCTGGTTAAATCTGGTCGTTTAAAATATCCTCCAAACAACATCGGCGTCTTACAAACAATTTCACCTTCTTGACCTACACCCAATACTTCGCCATTTTTATCAATGATCTTAATATCGACTCCAAGAGCAGCCGTACCTACCGATTGGAGCTTGATCTTGGCAGCAACGCCATCTAAATTTGAGGCGATGGCAATTTCAGATGCGCCGTAACACTCATGAAATTCGCAATCAAACTTTTCTAACAGATCCGCTTTTACCGAATGTTCAAGTAGTGCGGATGAAGAAACAATGCAACGTAAACTAGAAATTTGATTCGTATTGGCGTCACTCTTTTTCATTACGCTTAACTCTTCCGCGATCAATTTCAGTTGCGAAGACACAGCGATCGTAAAAGTCACCAACTCGGTTGCCACGCACTTCAGCCATGTCGTGGCGGAAAACTTAGACATCAACACGCAAGTTCCACCGGTCAATAAAGGGATCAGAACTAGTCTCTCAGCTAAAGAGTGATAGAGCGGCGTAGCGGCTAATGTCTTGTCCTCTTTTGTCACACCATAGATCGCAATTGCAGCAGAGGCACGATTAAATTTAGTCCGCTGAGTCAACACAATGGGCTTGGGATCACCCGTAGAACCAGATGTCATCGTGAGAATAAAGGCATCTTCCGCTAGCGCTAAATTGTTTGGCTGTACCTCCACTGGAATACTGTCCAGCACATGACTTAGTTGTTTCGCATGGTTAATGGCAGTGTCAACACTCAACCACAATCCATCTATTTCCAGCCAATTTAATGTGGATTCTGGTGCATTCGTGGGATCAAATAATGCTCGCAATAAGCTAGCGTTTGACACTACATGTTTTACCTCCGCCGCATCAAAAGCTCGTCGCGCTGCATTCGGCGTCAACGACGTGTTTAAAGGTACTAATACTGCACCAAGATCCGCGGCGACCAACATCAATGCGACAAACTCAATGCAGTTAGGCAAGATCACTCCAATATGATCACCTCGCTTAACATCATTGGTCAACATTCCATGCGACCAGCGACAAACTAATTCACTTAATTGTCGGTAGCTTATTGTCTCGCCCTCACACCAAATCGCTTGTTTTTCGGGTGTGCTCTTGGCATAACTAAAAAATAAGGGCGCAATTTTGGCTGTCGCTGACTCTTCAATATCCGTTTGGAGCAAAGCACCCTCCCAGCGCTGTAATCGTCCAAATCAATTCAATCAACCAAGTAATTGGCTAAATTTAAGAAATGATTGACTTTTTAATTTTAAAAGCTGACCCGCTTCTGACAAATACACCTGATCGTTTTCTGTACTTTTATTGATCAGCGTGTTTGCAGCGATAAAATTTCTAGCCCCGATGTGCACGCCATGACCTACAGAGGAATTAACACCAAAAAAACAAGCTTGCCCGATACGACATCCGCCAGCAATCGCAACACCAGAATTGATCCAGTTAAATTCATCCACATTGCAGTCGTGTCCGATATTGACATTGCTTGAAATAAAAGTACCTTGCTTGATTCTACATCCGGGGTGAATAGAAACATGATCGAGAATCACGCAATTATCCTCAATAATCACATCGTCGTGCTTGGTTACTGAAGCATGGATAAAGCTGGTAAATACATAGCCTTTGTGGATCGCTTCCAGATATTTTTTTTCGCGCAGAGCATTCATATCGACGAAGCCCATTGCCATGATCATGTTGTAATGATCGGGTGCAAATTGCTCTTCTACGCGAGTAAATGGAACTAGGGGTAAACCTAAAAAACTATCCGTATTATCAGCAATACAAATATCGTCCACTGTAAAACCTGCAATATTCATACTATGACGCGCGTATGAAAAAACTAATTTTGCGATCGCCCCATTTCCGTAGATGATTGTTTTCATAAGCTGATCATCAACTTTTAATCAGATCAATAATCCGCTCAATTTGAGACAAATTCAGATCAGGGTAAATCGGTAAACAAATCACCTCACTGGCAGCCTTGCTGGCAACTGGTAGATTAGTATGCAGGGCAGAAGGGATACTACGATACATTGGAAATTCGCTGATCAGCGGATAAAAATAACGTCGCGCATAAATTCCGGAATCACGCAATTTTTGATATAGCTCATCTCTTTTCAGCGGATAGTCTTGCTGAACCAAAATTGGAAAATACGAATAATTAGCAATGTCCTCACCAGCGTCAGGTACGCAATGGATACCAGCAATACCTACCAGCCCGCGCCGATAAGCTCTATCGACTTCCTTGCGCTGTTGCAGCGCATCATCGATACTTTTTAGTTGCAACAAGCCAAACGCAGCATTGATCTCACTCATCTTGCCGTTGATACCTGAGGCCACTACGGTTAATTCATCAACGAAACCAAAATTTTTCAGATGATCAATCCGATTTTTGGTTTTTGCATCGGGACAAATAATAGCGCCACCCTCAAACGTATTAAAAACCTTAGTCGCATGAAAACTCAAGACTGACAAATCACCATAATTCAATACGCTACCGCCTTTACATTGGACCCCAAAACTGTGAGCCGCGTCGTAAATTACTTTTAAATTATAGTCGTCTGCGATCTTTTGTATCCGGTCTACATCGCAAGGATGTCCATAGCAATGCACTGGCATAATCGCAGTAGTTGAGGTTGTAATTGCTGCTTCGATCTTGTCTGGATTCATATTAAGACTAACCGGATCAATATCGACAAAAACAGGTTTAATCCCATGCCACAACAAGGAGTGTGCCGTCGCTACAAACGAGTAAGGCGTAGTAATTACCTCCCCGCAAATTCGCAATGCCTGCAAGGCAGTTAATAACGCCAACGTGCCATTTGCAAACAGACACAAGTGTTTTACACCGAGATAATCACATAGCTCTTGCTCTAATTGCTGATGAAAAGGTCCACCATTAGTCAAAATTTTATTCGCCCAAATTTGCTCTAGGTACGGCATAAATTCCGCTAGTGGTGGCAGCAGAGGTTGCGTAACATAAATTGGGCGTGGTGGCGTGAAGTCACTCATAACTACTCCATTTTTTTGCGACATTCAATTCTGCTTCCTCAACGACAAAAGATTCTGCAGCTAAGCCCTTGCACCATCTCTGCCACATTATTTGCATCGCCCGGTCGAGACCTGCGGCGATAAGCTCAGGCTTAATCAACGGTGAGTTTCTCATCCTATCCCTTAAAGATGCTCTTAGTTGCGCCAATTCGTCCAAATGTTCAACCCAATACACACCCTCTTTAACGAATTCTTCATCATTAGATACGGCGCATCGCTGTAAACCAACATGAGATAAAAGTCCAATACCTGTCCGCGCAGACACGGTAGAACCCGCCTTGGTTAATGTCGGTACGCCCATCCAGAGTCCGTGGAGGGTGGTTGTCCCACCATTGTAGGGAAAAGTATCCAGGCAAATATCAATCTTTTGCAATTGTTTAAGATACAAAGTCATCCCGCACCGGCCAAAAAAGCTTAACCGATCGCGAGAAATCCCTCTGCTAGAGAAAGCATCAATCAAATGCTGAAAACTGGCGTCTTGTGGCATAGCGCCCAAAAACAACTTACTAGATGGCACTACGTTTAATAAGTTTGACCATACTTGAATCACATCATCCGTTATTTTCCCGATTCGATTAAAGCTCCCAAAAGTGACATAACCGTTTGTTAACGCAGGTAAATCATTTACTTCTGGAGATTCAGGCGACGGAGAAAACGGAGCAATCGCAGGTAGTCGCACTAATTTCTCCGAAAAAAGATGATCAAATTGTTCAGACGGCAAGCAGAATCGATCCGTCACAAAATAATCCATCGCACGCAAACCGGTCGTGCCTGGATAACCAATCCAGCTTATCTGAATTGGTGCGGGCTTGCGGGCAAATAATGTCAATCTGTTTAACGATGTGTGCCCTGACAGATCTATTAAAATATCGATTTTGTCGGCAACAATTTGTTTAAATGTCCAATCGTCACTCTTCAGGTGTATTTTTTTCCATTGATGAAAGTAGAATTTCAACTTGGCGGTATCTTTATCATCTTCATCATTATTATAGTAAGCGTGTAACTCAAGAGACTGGTACTTGTGCAGGTGCTCCAAGATCGGACTAATAAAGGTAGCAACGGCATGATTGTAAAAATCACCCGAAACAAAGCCGACTCTTAGAGGACGATCACTGTTTTTATCATTAGCATGTTTTGACCAGGTTGATATCAGACTCGATTCAAAACGCTCACCAAAACGCAAATGCTCCGCAAACAATGCGGTTGGAGTGACATGAGTCGCCTCACTGAGCAAGAATAACAAAGCAGTATTTGCGTAGTGATCCTTGGGATCGAGCTCTAACGCCCTTCGAAGAAATTGTTCTGATTCCTCTATCGGTTCTGCTAATAAAGTGCCTACGACGCCTAAGCATCGGCAAGCAGCGCTCATTTTAGGATTATGAATCAAGGCTTTTCTAAAACAATCTTGGGCATCTAAATACCGACGTTTTTCTAGATACACCGTACCTAAGTTATTGTAAGCCGAGGCAAAATCTGGCTTCAGCGCAATAGCTCGTTGCAGATGATCTGATGCTAGATCTAATTCTTCTAAGAGATGCAGAACTCCTCCCAGAGAATTGTGCGCCTCTGCCATGTCTGGTGCTAGCTTTAATGCCAGCATCGCTTCCGCTTTTGCTTCCTGCAAACGTTCGCTTTGTTTCAGCACATTAGCCAAATTGAGATGTGCTAAAGCAAACTCTGGCTTGTATTGAATTAAAGCCCGAAAACAAGACTCCGCCTCATCGAACTTGGATAGTGCAGCGAGTAAATTACCTAAATTATTGTATGCCTCCAACATCGCAGGATTCAAATTGATCGCTTGTTGGTAATGCTGTTCGGCTGAAGAGAAATTATTCATTTTCGCATACCCGAGAGCCAAATTAAAATGCGCAATCGGATCATTGGGCAAAATGCGTACTGCTTGTTGCATGGCAACTAAAGATGCCTCTTTGCGCTCAAGCTCCAGCAAAGCAATCCCTAAAAAGCGCCAGGCTAACCCATGCCTTGGATTTTTTTTTGTCAGCTTGCGTGCCAGACGCTCCACTTCTGAATAAATACCTTTCTCGTACAAATGAACGAGCTGACCCACTCCTTCAGACGGAATGAAGGATTTTTTTGAAGTCAGAGGTCGCGTCTTTGGGATATACAAATTCGGCAGATTATCTGCTATTGGCGGATCGTTATCCGTTTTTTGATCTGACTCAGAGGCAGTCAGGTGATCAGTGGTATCTCTTAAAAAATGCGCCCGCAAGTTCAGCGCCTCAGCGACAACACTCTCTTCACCTAATGACTTTAAAATTGCGATATAGGACGACCAATATGAGCCAGTCGCCGGAGACGCCTGGATAGCGCGCTCAAAATAAGCCAGCGCATTAAGTTGATCGTCTTGCAAAAGCTTCAATTGCCCGGCCTGGAAATTGGCGTCTGCATGCTCGGGCGCATGCGTCAAGATCAGCTCATAGCACTCCTCCGCCTTCAAAAGATTACCGCTTTGCCTGCACTGCTGTGCCATTGCCATTAGTTGATCTAGCGCTTGAGCTAAAGCTTGCTCAGGCGAAGTGAGTTCACTAAGCTCCACTTCATTTTCACTACTCATGACAAGACTTGGCTCACGTTTGATTTCCTTTTATACCAGTGAAAAAATGATGCTCAGTAAAGCTACCGAATAATTAATAGCCACCGTAAGATATAAGTGAATTTGCGTCGCTGCATGTGTTCGCAATTACTAATGGCGACTGCTCAATCCACAGATACTCCCCCACTATTTTCTTAAAATACACCTTATAGACCAATTAATACCTAGACAACTTTTAATACACCCATAGAGTATTAAATTACGGGGATAAACATCAGCAATAAATTTAAGTGAATTAGCTAAGTTCTCGATGACACAATAATATTGTCATCGCCGGACTGTCTTATACAAATTCTAATAAATGGTCAGTATTAACATTAACAATGGCAAATTGATATTAAAGCTAAGGCAGCGAACTTTGGTTTAACTTTCCAAAACGCCTAAATGCATCGTCAGCAGAATTATTTAGATGAAGATTAGCAAAATTTATAGAAAATTCATCTTGAAAATAAGATCATTTTCACCCTCAAGTAATTCGAATTGATGCCGACTAGCGGGCGAGCAAATAAAACTTTACACCCTAAATAAAATATTTACTTGGGGAAATTCATTAAACTTTTTAAGCATCCGTCCGATACCTGATAACAACGGCGGTCCTGTAGTCTTAACAAGACAGACCAAAGTTTAAGGCCACTCGCCAGTTCAAATAACTTAGGTAAGGAGTATCACCATGGCTTCATATATTAATACCAATATTGCATCGCTCAATGCGCAACGCAATTTGACAACGTCCCAAAACTCCCTCGCGACTTCCTTGCAACGTTTGTCATCAGGCTTACGTATTAACAGTGCAAAAGACGATGCTGCGGGCTTGGCAATTTCTCAACGTCTGACATCGCAAATCGGTGGTTTGAACCAAGCGGTTCGTAATGCGAATGATGGTATCTCTTTAGCGCAAACGGCTGAGGGCGACTTAACGCAAATCGGCAATAACTTACAACGTATTCGTGACCTTGCTGTTCAGGCAGCCAACGGTTCTAACAGCGCATCTGACCGTGCTGCCATTAATAATGAATCCAACCAGCTGATTTCTGAAATCAACCGTGTTGCTGGCTCTTCTAACTTCAACGGCGTGCACTTACTTGATGGTAGCTTTACATCACAAGGCTTCCAAGTTGGTGCAAACGGTACATCAAACGATCAGATCAACATCGCATCCATCGCCAGCGCTAATTCTTCCTCTTTAGGCGTAGGTTCTAACTCTAGTTACTCTACAACACTTGCTGGCAGCACTAACGCGATTGGGGGCCTTAACTCCGGCGATCTGGCCATTAACGGCTTTAACGTTGGCGCAACTAGCTCTGATGGCGTATCCAGTGCAAACTCCAGTGGTAGCGCCATTGCAAAGGCCGCTGCAATTAATGCGGTAAGCGGTCAAACTGGTGTTACTGCCAGTGCGAATGCAACGACTGTGACAGGCACTGCAACTAGTGCTACTGCCGCAATCGCCGCTGGTGATATCAAAATCAATGGTGTCGATATTGGCGCACTCGCGGCGGCAGGCTCTGTCGCAGAACGCGGTGCTCAAGTAACCGCTGCAGTCAATTCAAAAACTAGCCAGACTGGTGTAACAGCAACCTTTGACAGCACGACAGGCGCCGTATCACTAACCGCATCAGATGCTAGAAATATTACCATCACAAAATCTGCCAACGCTGGCGCCAACGATACTAACACCGGTTTAACAACAGGCATTGCTGCTGCAACAGCTGGTATTAAAACAACCGTTGGTACAGTATCGTTGTCATCGACAAGCTCTGCTGGTATTACATTAGCAAATGGTGGAACAGGTACAACAAGTGGCACAACCATCACCGGAACTAACTTCTCACTTAGCGCAGGCGACATCAATATCAACGGTGTCGATATTGGCACCGTTGGCACTGCTGCAACTGCTACAGCGCAAGGTGTATTAATAGCTGCTGCAATTAATGCCAAGACATCACAAACTGGTGTTACCGCCACTAATACAGGAGGTGTTTTAACTCTTGCCGGAGCCCAAAGCGCTGGATTTACTGTTACGACAAAAGGTAATGCAACCCTTGCAAATACTGGTCTTGCAGTAGGTACGACGACAGTAGCTGGAGCTGGTGCCACAGCGTCTGGCTTAACTGCTGGTAACACAGCGGCAACAGCAACGGCAGGCGCAGGCCTCTCTTCACTGGATTTGACCACAGCATCGGGTGCAACGTCTGCTTTGGCAACCATTGATGCTGCTCTGGCATCGGTCAATAGCTCACGTGCGTCCTTGGGTGCGTATCAAAACCGTTTTGCCTCTGCTGTCAGCAGCTTGCAAACAACGGCAGAGAATTTGACTACTTCCCGTAGCCGTATTCAGGATACTGACTTCGCTGCTGAAACTGCTAACTTGACACGTGGTCAAGTATTGCAACAAGCAGGTACAGCGATCTTGGCACAGGCAAATGCCTTGCCACAGGGTGTGTTGGCTCTGTTGCGTTAATCAATGGCAGGGGTTTAACTCTTCATTGAAAAGTGCAATCCCCTGGTCATTTTTTGACCAGGGGAATTTTACTTAAAGGAAACAATCATGGATGCTCTTTCGACTGGTAATCAACTACCATCAGGGCAAACTGTCTCAGATCGTCCCCCATCTGGCAACATCGCCCCGACATCTAATGCCAAGGCAGCAACGCCGCTAGATACATCACTAGCAGTTACTCCTGCGGGCAAAACGCAAGCAACCAGAGAACAGGTTGAGGCTGCGGTGAAAGATATTAATAAATCACTTCAATCTAGTTCACAAGGCTTAGAATTTAGTATTGATCCAGACTCTAAGCATGTTGTGGTCAAACTCATTGATCAGCAGACCAAACAAGTTCTGCGCCAGATACCAAATGAGGAAGTGCTGGAAATTTCTAAGTCTCTGGATAAACTTCAGGGACTATTGATCAAACAAAGCGCCTGAAATGCTAAAAACGTTCAGTTTTGAAATAGGCAGGTAAATCCCCTTCTAAAGTCTGGTTTGCTTTTGCCGATAACTAGATATAGTAGTTTCTTGTAAAGGGGAATCAGGTGTCCATTCAATCCACGGGTATAGGCTCAGGCCTTGATGTTAATTCACTTGTAAGTAAGCTGATGCAAGTGGAAAGTCAGCCGTTAACCAGCTTGGCAACTAAACAAGCGAGTTACCAAGCCAAAGTTTCTGCCTATGGCACTCTGAACAGTGCGCTAAGCTCATTCCAAAGTGCAGTGTCAAATTTAAGCAAGCCATCTGTATTTCAGTCTTTGACTGCCACATCAAGCGACTCTACGATTATATCTGCGACCGCTGCTGCATCAGCTACAGCTGGGACATATAATATCGCGATAAGTCAGCTGGCACAAAGTCAAAGTATTTCCAGCGTGGGTCAGGCTAGTTCTTCAGACGCAATTGGAACAGGCGCATCAACCACGGTGTCGTTCCAGCTTGGTACGATCACTGGCACTGCTACCAACGGCACCTACAGTGGTGCGACGTTTGCACAAGATACAACTCAAACAACGGGTACCATTACTATTGATAGCACGAACAATTCGCTGCAAGGCATCCGCGATGCGATCAATACGGCTGGCGTAGGTGTCACGGCATCGATTGTTGGTGATGGTAGCGCGACGCCTTACCACTTGGTACTCAACTCAAGCAAAACCGGTGTAGCTTCCAGCTTAAAAATTAGTTCAACCGGTGATGCTACGATAGCCAATCTACTTAATTATGACCCGTCGGGAACGCAAAATTTTACTGAAATCAGTAATGCTCAAAATGCCAACCTGAAAGTCAATGGGATAAATATCACCAGCGCGGCAAATACAGTCACTAGTTCACTACCGGGTGTTACTCTCAACTTAACCAAAGTAGGATCAACAACAGTTTCGGTAACGACTAACTCAGGTTCGGTACAAAATGGCGTCAATAGTTTCGTACAAGCATATAACGCTCTCAATGCAACAATTACCAGTCTTACCGCCTACAATAGCAGCACACAAAAAGGTGGCCTGCTATTGGGCGACTCGACAACTCAAAGTGTTCAAAATCAAATCCGTAACTCCCTGTCTGCCTCAGTCAACGGCTTGGGTGGTGGCTTAACTACATTATCCCAAATCGGCGTGTCGTTCCAAAAAGATGGTTCTTTATCACTTGACTCTACAAAGTTAAGCACTGCATTGACGAATAATTTTAGCGATGTAGGAGGTTTGTTCGCTTCTATCGGTAAGACCAGCGATAGTTTGACTAGTGTTGCAGGTTCTACCTCTGCGACAAAAGCAGGGACTTATGCGCTGAACGTCACTCAACTTGCTACTCAAGGCAGCTTGACGGGCGATCTTGCTTTGCCAGCCACAACGACGATTGATCCAAGTACAACTCTGAGCGTAACGTTAAATAATCTGAATGCCAGTGTTGCCATACCTGCAGGTAGTTATACGCCTGCGCAATTAGCTACCGCTGTGCAAACAGCCATCAATACTACATCAGCATTTTCGGCCATCGGATCAACTGTCAAAGCGAGTATCAATAATAGCGGGCAATTAATATTGCAATCGACTAATTATGGTTCAGCGTCTAATGTGGCAATAGCGGACGGTACCGGTACCGGAGCCGCTAGTCTCACTGGAACACAATTAACTGGTACGGCAGGGTTAGACGTTGCTGGCACTCTTAATGGCTCGCAAGTCAGCGGATCAGGGCAAACCTTGACTGGTGTGGTCGGGACGAATACTGAGGGGCTAAAAATACTGGTAGCAGGTGGTTCGGTTGGCGATAGAGGCACCGTCAATTATTCGATTGGATATGCCAGCAAATTGACCAGTCTGCTGAATGGATTTTTGGGAAGCTCAGGAACGATCGCAAGCTCCACTGATGGCGTCAATCGAAGTCTGAAAGATCTCAGCAAACAAACAGACGATCTGAACAGTCGCCTGATCGATATCGAAGCGCGTTACCGCGCCCAATTTACAGCCTTGGATTCGATCATTAGCAGTTTAAATAGCACCAGTACATTTTTAACCCAGCAGTTATCGGCACTAACAGGCAGCTCAAAATAATTACTACGCGAATTTTTTTGATTAACAAAAACAATTCAACGTATAAATCGAAGCTCAAAAGAGGAATCTACCATTATGTTTGGCTCATCACAGACTCGCGGTGCTAATGCCTACGCAAAAGTTGGAATGGAAACTGGTGTCATTGCAGCCAGTCCACATACACTGATTGTCATGCTGTTTGACGGTGCGATCACGGCCATTTCTAATGCATTGCAAAATCTTGAAGCGGGTAATATTGCCGCTAAAGGTCAATCCATTTCCAAAGCAATTTCGATTATCGAAAATGGTCTGCGCGCAAGTCTGGATAAAAAAGTCGGTGGTGAAATTGCTCTCAGTCTCGACTCACTTTATGCCTATATGGGCAATCAGTTATTAGTTGCTAATTTAAAAAATAAAGCAGAAATATTAATTGAAGTACGCGATTTACTTCGCGATTTAAAAACTACCTGGGAAGCAATCGCTCCATTAGCGGCAACTGCCGAATCAGAAACAGTCAGGCTGCCACAGCAGGTAGATGCACTTGCTCCTCGCTCATCCAAATTTCTTGAGGCTTGATGCAAATGGATAGCATGAAAATGATGTCGATTTACGAAAATGTTGCCCATATAACGGACCAAATGCTTAACGCTGCCCGAATAGGTGATTGGGATTTATTGGCTAAATTGGAGAATGATTGCTCCTCGCAAGTACAAACTTTGAGAGCAAATGAAGTAAGTGCAGAACTTCCACCAGATTTACGCAATAAAAAAATTCAGATCATTAAAAAAATCCTGGCTGACGATAAAGAAATCAGAGATTTAACTGAACCTTGGATGGCGCAATTAGCTAATTTAATGAAAAGTTCTGAATCCAGTCGTAAGCTCTCAAAAGCCTACGGCGCTAGCCGAACAGGCTAACGGCTATCATGTTGCCGGGGATTGATAACCTGCCAAGACCCGCATCCAATACAGAGGCGTTATCTGCGGCGGCCTCTGTTGGAGGGATTAAGCAAGATGTTGTTTCTAAGCTAGATCAATTAGTCATTGGTAAGCAAGTGCAAGGCGAAGCGCTGTCCCGTTTAAATGACGGGACTTTTTTTGTCAAAATCGCCGGTGTGACAGCGAGAATGGCGCTGCCGGACGATACCAAGCCCGGTGACAAATTGGCTCTGACTCTGCTCGCACTAAACCCGAGGCCAACCTTCCTGCTTGGTAGTGGAGACAATGCGATTACGACTACTGCCTCATTCTCAAGGCAAGATTTAATCGGGAAAATGTTGCAAGATGTAGGGCAACAAAACTCGATTTCCACCTCATCTAAATTACCTGTCGCAGCAGAAGATACCGCCAGGGCCGCGTTAGGACTGCTTGAGCAATATACCAGTACACCCACTAATTTAAGCACCGCTGGAAAACTGATTAATAGTATTTTGCAAGCAGCGCAACAACAAAACCTGCAACAAGGTGCGCCACTCACATTGGTCGGTAAAACTGCATTAGCACAGGACCCCAGTACCTTCGCATCACCTGAAAAATTAGCCGCCAACTTGCAGCAAGCAATATCATCCAGCGGCTTATTTTATGAATCTCATGTTGCTGATTGGGCGCAAGGCAAAATGTCTCTCAGTGACCTGATGCGGGAACCTCAGGCACAACAAGCGACGCAGCAAACAAGTCAGACAACTGATGTCAACACCTTGATGAACAAAATGGCTGACAATTCCAGCTTGGCACAAATTATTCATTTACAACTGGACACCTTAGAACAACAAAAAATAACGTGGCAAGGTAATTTATTACCTGGCATGCCAATGGAGTGGGAAATCGTAAAGGATGACAGTCAGCAAACATCAGCACAAGCAGAGGCTGTCCCGTCCTGGCAAAGTGCTGTGCGTTTTGAACTGCCCACACTGGGAGCAATCTCTGCAAAAATAAGCTTGCAAGGAAATCATTTACAGTTTTATTTACGTGCCAGTAATCCAGAAAGCGCCACGTTATTACAAAGCCATGTCAGTGCGCTGGCCGATTCTATTGAACTAGCTGGCTCTCAGCTTGACTCTTTCTCTATTAAACACGATGACAACGCCTAAGTCAGCGCCAAAATCGGAAGTGTCATCGCCAGCATCGACATCAACGATCAAACCAACGACACAAAATGCGGTTGCGATCGCTTACGAGACAGGCAGCTCTGCACCAAAAATTGTGGCTAAAGGTAAGGGAGTAATCGCGGAGCAAATTATTGCACGTGCAAAAGAGCATGGGGTGTACGTGCATCAATCCAAAGAGCTGGTTTCTTTGTTAATGAAAGTAGAGTTAGATCAAGATATACCGCCAGCACTGTATCGCGCTGTTGCAGAACTGCTCGCTTGGCTTTACCATATAGAATCTGGAAATTCGGCGTCTGCTTTACCCCCACCAAAAGGGTAAAGTAAGCAATTCACCTACTCTCTAAAATTATACTAAGAACATGCAATCCTCACCTCCAGTACTAGGCACCGAAAATCAGAGCCCCTACCAAGTTGACTCACGTCGCGAGATCATTGCATTGTTGCGTGGTTTAAAAGAGGGCAATCAGTTGATTAGTATGATGATTAACGGGGGTACAGAAGTTTTTATCACCTCCATCCTTGATGTAGATGATAGTAACAACACATTAATTATTGATAGCGCACCAAGCCAACTAGCCAATCAACGTATTGTAGAAGCGCCGCGAGTGTCGTTTGAAGGCCTGTTAGATAGAATCAGCATTCAGTTTTCATCTACTGGTGTCCAGCGAGAGACGTTTGAAAATCGTCCTGCACTGCAATTCGCGATACCCGTGAGTGTAATCCGCCTTCAACGCCGTGAGTATTATCGTATCAACACACCACTGTCCAACCCTATTCGCTGTGCGATCTCCATAGATACAGATCTTGGCACTGAAACTGCGAAGTTTTCTCTGGTCGATATCAGTTGTGGTGGTATTGCAATACTGGATGACAGAAAATTATTAGATAGCGAAATCGGTACGATCTATAAGCATTGCAAAGTTGATTTCCCTGATATCGGCTTAATCGACACTACTTTGCAAATCAGGAACGCCCAGGACTTAATCCTGCTCAATGGCAAGACCAATCGTCGACTTGGTTGCCAATTTTTAAATATGTCTAATACGGTATTAGCAAGTATTCAACGCTACATCATGAAGTTGGAAAGAGAACGTAATTCTAAAATAAACGGCACGCGATAATGTTTTTGTAAATAACTTAACCGCATCCCAATAAAAATCCCCGTCAAAAGCGGGGATTTTTATTGGGATGCGGTTAAGTCATGTATGCAGACTCGAACTAAAATCAAACAAGCCAATATCAGATCGAGGCCGCACTTTGCAGACACCGAGGTGTCTCACGTTATGATTTATACCAAGTCAAAGCGATCAAGATTCATCACTTTGGTCCAAGCCGCAGCGAAGTCATTGACAAACTTTTGCTGCGAATCACTAGAGGCATAGACTTCTGCTAAAGAGCGTAGCTGGGAGTTGGAGCCGAATACAAGATCAACAACCGTACTTGTCCATTTGATCTCTCCCGTTGCTCTATCATGCCCTTCTAACACGCCGGCCGATGCGGCGGACTTCTGCCATTTCGTGCCCATGTCGAGCAAGTTCACAAAGAAGTCATTCGTTAAAGTCTCAGGACGCTTGGTAAATACACCGTGTTTGGCATGTCCGATATTAGCATCCAGAACCCGTAAACCACCGATCAACACGGTCAATTCTGGCGCAGTCAGTCTCATCAACTGTGCTTTATCGATCAATAGCTCTGCCGCTAACCCCTCCAGACCTTTACGGATGTAGTTACGGAAACCATCTGCCGCAGGTTCCAATACAGCGAAAGATTCCACATCGGTTTGATCCTGAGTAGCATCCATACGACCAGGCGTAAAAGGAATTGTCACATCGTTACCAGCCTTTTTAGCCGCAGCCTCAACCGCAGCAGAGCCACCTAGGACAATCAGATCAGCGAGTGAAATCTTCTTGCCACCAGATTGTGATGCATTGAACTCATTCTGAATCGCTTCTAATTTAGCAAGTACTGTCGCCAGTTCAGCTGGCTGATTTACTTCCCAATCTTTTTGTGGTGCCAGACGAATACGTGCTCCGTTAGCACCGCCGCGTTTGTCACTACCACGGAATGTTGAGGCAGATGCCCAAGCGGTATTCACCAGTTGAGAAATCGACAGACCAGAACTGAGCAGCTTCGCTTTTAGTGCGACGATGTCCTGCTGTTCGACTAATTTGTGATCGACAGCGGGAATAGGATCTTGCCAGATCAACTCTTCTTTCGGTACTAATAGGCCAAGGTAGCGAGTAATTGGCCCCATATCACGATGTGTCAGCTTGAACCATGCACGGGCAAAAGCATCTGCAAACTCGTGCGGATTTTGCATAAAGCGGCGCGAGATTTTTTCGTAAGCCGGATCCATACGCATCGCCATGTCCGCAGTGGACATCATTGGCGCGTGACGAATACTTGGATCGTGCGCGTCTGGCACGGTGCCAGCGCCTGTGTCGCCCTTCGGTTTCCACTGCTGCGCACCAGCCGGGCTCTTAGTCAATTCCCATTCGTAGCCGAACAGGGTCTCAAAGTAGCCGTTGTCCCACTTAATCGGATTAGGTGTCCATGCGCCCTCAAGACCGCTGGTAATTGTGTGTACGCCTTTGCCGCTACCGAAGCTATTCTTCCAGCCCAGACCTTGCTCCTCGATACCTGCGCCCTCTGGTTCAGCGCCAACATACTCGCCCGGATCAGCAGCGCCATGGGTCTTACCAAAGGTATGACCGCCAGCGGTAAGTGCGACAGTTTCTTCATCGTTCATCGCCATGCGGGCAAAGGTATCGCGGATATCTCGTGCCGAACCGAGAGGATCTGGATTGCCGTTCGGGCCTTCAGGATTGACGTAAATCAAACCCATCTGTACCGCAGCGAGTGGGTTTTCTAACTCACGGTCACCGGTGTAACGCTGATCATCCAACCACTTGCCTTCTGATCCCCAGTAGATGTCTTCTTCTGGCTCCCAAATGTCAGGGCGTCCGCCGGCAAAGCCAAAAGTTTTAAAGCCCATGGACTCCAATGCGACGTTACCGGTCAGGACGAATAAATCAGCCCAAGACAGGTTGCGACCGTATTTTTGTTTGATAGGCCAGAGTAGGCGACGTGCCTTATCGAGATTGCCATTATCAGGCCAGCTGTTCAATGGAGCGAATCGCTGTGAACCAGAGCCTGCACCCCCGCGACCATCAGTCACGCGATAAGTACCGGCAGCATGCCATGCCATACGAATAAAGAAAGGACCGTAGTGACCATAATCCGCTGGCCACCAGTCTTGTGAATCCGTCATCAGCGCGGTTAAGTCCTTGACGACCGCGTGCAGATCAAGCGTTTTAAACGCCTCAGCATAATTAAACTCTTCATCCATAGGATTGGACTTGGAAGAATGCTGATGCAAAATATTGAGTTTTAATTGATTGGGCCACCAGTCTGAGTTCGATGGTGCGCCTTTAGCCACGGTGTGTTTGCCAGCGCCACCCGAAAACGGGCATTTTGCTTCATTTGACATGGTTATCTCCTTGATTGATTAAATATCTACTACCAAATTGATTCTAGAGATCGAATATTGATAGGTCAACTCAATTTAAATTATGTAATCGATTAGTTTTAACTATGAAAACTGGATTAACGACATACTAAGACCAATTAAGACAAATTTTCGACACGTCTCTTCAAACTCATCGCACTATGTCATCCAAAGAAACCAGAACCATCTTACCAACACCCCTTACAACCTTAATTAGCTGCTGTGCTGATTGAGCTAGGAATAAGAAAGCTAATACTGTTGACAGCGATTTATAGTATGCCAAATTCAACTCAGGCGTTTATTGATGCTACTTCTACCGCCAAACAACGATGACAAACGAAAAAAATCCCCGCATAAACGGGGATTTGAGGGATGTATTTTTGGGATTGCGAATGTTAAGAACTAAGATTCCTCAGACAACTTTTAAGCTAAAATTGTCCGATTTAAATGCAATATACTCAATACAGTATATTTAATTGTCCAATTAAAACCTCATCAACGAGGCAATTTATCGACATACTCCCCTTATTTTTATGTTTAGCATACATCACCGACAGTTCGCATGTAGCAAAATCCACCAGCTTATATTTGCATATTCATAATGTCATGATAGGCTGAAACCAGCCTGTTTCTGACCTGCACCGCCGCCTGAAAAGAGATATTGGCTTTTTGCATGGAAATCATGACGTCAGATAAACCGACGTTGTCGCTACCCATCGTAAATTGCTTACCGACTTCTTCCGCCTTGGCGCCAGTAGCATTGACTTGATCAAGAGCACCTTTAAGAGCATCTGCAAAATCCAGTTTTGCCGGAGCAGTGCTTGCACCTGCGCTCAAACCTACGCTCGCACCTGTGCCAGCAACCGGCGCAGACGATTCCATCCGTGCTGCGGCGGCTTTTAATTGCGCCACCATTGCCGTAATTTGGCTATTATCGATTCCACCTATTTTCATCACTGACTCCCAAACAATCCATCCACAATAGATCCGTATTTGATCCTGTCCTTCATTCTGTACTAACCTGAGAAGATGTAAAAACAGCGTAGGCTGGCCACATCATCCACCGCGTTACCTTAACACCGCTTACAAATCACATAACTTTGATAAGAAGGTGTAAAGACAGCTTCTTCTTAAGATTGATTTTCAAAAAGAACAGCACAATCGCTATCAAGGAAAAAACCATATATGCATCAAAATATTCATCTATGGTTAAAACAAATTTAAACGGATTTGATATGCAGCAGATTTTTTTGAAACAAGCTCACTACAAGGCACGCCATGGCAACCGCGAATGAAACTATGCTGGGCGGCGGTGGCATCTCCCCTGCGCCCGCAACTGTATCACCGGCATTCCCTACTATTTTGGGTATCCCACAGACACCTGGGATGAGGACCGTTTTGTTATCTGTAGGTGTCGCGATTACCTTAGCGATCATGGTTGGCGTCTGGCTATGGAGCCAAACTCCCGATTACAAAGTCTTGTTTTCTAACTTCACTGACAGAGATGGCGGCGCAATTGTCGCCTCACTACAACAGATGAACGTGCCGTATAAATATTCCGATGGCGGCGGCGCGATTCTGGTCCCGGCCAACCAAGTCCATGATGCACGTCTAAAATTGGCGGCGCAAGGTTTGCCAAAAGGCGGCAATGTCGGCTTTGAATTAATGGAAAACCAAAAATTAGGTATTTCTCAATTTTTAGAACAAGTTAATTTTCAACGGGCACTAGAAGGCGAATTAGCACGCTCGATTCAAGCCATTTCCGCAGTGCAAGCGGCGCGCGTGCATCTGGCGATGCCAAAATCCTCGGTTTTTATCAGAGAACAACAGAAACCAACCGCCTCTGTCTTACTAAATTTATACCCTGGGCGCACTCTCGATCAGCAGCAAGTCAGCGCGGTACTGCATCTGGTTGCCAGCAGCGTACCTGAACTGGTCGCGGCCAATGTCACCATCGTCGATCAAAACGGTAATTTGCTCTCTGACCCTAACAAGCAAATGGCCAATAACGGTCTTGATCCGGCACAACTCAAATACGTGCAAGATTTTCAGCAAAATATCATCAAGCGGATAGAGTCTATTGTCACGCCTATCGTTGGCCCCAACAATGTCAGAGCAGAAGCAACTGCCGATATCGACTTCTCGCGCACCGAACAAGCAGCCGAAACTTATCGCCCTAATTCACCGCCAGAGGCTTCTACCATCCGCAGCGTGCAGTCGAATGAAAGCTATAACAAGACAGCGAATGCGTCGGGCATTCCAGGTGCATTGACAAATCAGCCACCAGTGCCAGCCATCGCCCCGATTACTGCCAGCGCAGCGGCAGCGGCTAGCAATGCGGCGGCTAGCGGTCTGGTGCAAAAAGACTCGACCGTAAATTACGAGGTCGATAAAACCTTGCGCTACACTCAACAGCCTATGGGTGGCGTTAAGCGCATCTCAGTAGCGGTCGTAATTAACTACAAGAGCGAGACAGACAAAAATGGCAAAGTCACGACCAAACCATTAAGCGATATAGAAAAAACTCAACTAACTGATCTGATCAGAGAAGCCATGGGATTCAACAAAGATCGTGGCGATACGCTGAATGTTGTCAACAGCCCATTTGCCGGACCACAAAAAGAAACTATAGTAGAAGCACCGCTATGGAATCAGCCAGATATGTTGCAAATGGCAAAAGACATCGGTAAATATATTTTGACTGGGCTTGTGCTGCTATATCTGTTCTTTGGTTATCTGCGCCCGATGCTCTACAAAATTATGGGCAAAGAAACCAAAACCAAGGCACAAAAAGCCGCAGAAGCACGGGCAAAAGAGCGGGAAGAAGCCGCAGAATTAGCCGCTCAGGAAGAGGAAGAAGCCGCGATCGTTAACCTGTCGAAATCAAATGAAGAGACGGCCAACGCAGCAAAACAAAGTTCTGGTTACGATATCAATCTGGACATGGCAAAGCAATTGGCTAGCAGTGATCCTAAAATCGTAGCAAATGTGATTAAAACATGGGTGAGCAATGAGTGACGACGGCGTACAAAGAGCAGCAACACTGATGCTGGCACTGGGTGAAGATGGTGCGGCAGAAGTCATGAAGTACCTTGGCCCGCGCGAGGTACAAAAAATCGGTGCCGCCATGGCGACCATCGGTGCGATTCCACATGAAAGTATTGCCAAAGTGCTAGAGCAGTTTAAAGCGGCAGCTGACATCAGTTCATCAGTCGGTCTGGACTCGGATGAATACATCCGCAATGTACTGACCAAGGCCTTGGGTGACGACAAAGCATCCTCCCTGCTCAACCGTATTCTGGGTGGCAAGGATGCCAGCGGGATAGAAAGTCTGAAATGGATGGACTCCCCGTCAGTCGCCGATCTGATCAAGAACGAACATCCACAAATTATTGCAACCATCCTGGTGCATCTGGAAAGTGATCAGGCATGCGAAATTTTAAATAACTTTACCGAGCGTTTGCGTAATGACGTCGTACTGCGTATTGCAACGCTGGACGGTATCCAGCCAGCAGCTCTGCGCGAATTAAATGATGTACTGACTAAACTCCTCACCGGCAATGAGAGTCTGAAGAAAAAATCTATTGGTGGCGTGCGTGCAGCAGCAGAAATTCTCAACTTTATGAGTGGCGATAATGAAGCCTCAGTGATGGAGAATTTACGCAAATATGATGGCGATATGGCCGAAAAAATCATGGATGAGATGTTTGTCTTCGATAACATTCTGGAGATTGACGACAAAGGCATACAGTTGCTGCTGCGCGAAGTACAGTCCGATTCTCTGATCATCGCACTCAAAGGTGCCAACCCTGACATGCGGGAAAAAATCTTCAAAAATATGTCGCAACGTGCGGCAGAAATGATGCGCGAAGATTTAGAGTCCAAAGGGCCAGTTCGTCTGTCAGAAGTCGAAACCCAGCAAAAACAAATTCTCTTGATTGTGCGGCGTCTGGCGGACGAAGGCCAGATCATGTTAGGCGCAAAAGGCGAAGATTCGTATGTCTGATGTGACTGAAAAAATACCGCCAAAAAACCTCCCCAAGGGGCAGATGTCCGCTTTCCAGCGCTGGGAAATGGCATCCTTCGGCGATGAGCGTCCGGCCCATGTAGCAGAGCAACAAGTAGCTACCAACCTGGCCGCCAGAATCAATCGTGAAGAGCTGGCCAAGCTCAAAGAAATCACGAGCCGCGAAGCCTATGCAGCCGGTTACCAGGAGGCTTATCTGGTCGGATTACAAGAAGGCAAAGACGCTGGCTTCGCCGCCAGTAAAGCTGAGATTGATGTCCAGGTAGAACAGATGAAGCAACTAATCAGCAGCACTGCCGAGCAAATTTCTGCTGCCAGCGCAGTGATGGGTAAGGACTTGCTGAGTCTGGCGATAGAGTTGGCAGAGGCGATGTTAAAAGTGCGCATAGCGATTGATCCAGAAGTGATTTTGCCCATCGTGCAAGAAGCCATCGATCAACTGCCCTCGGTGCAGCAACCGGCGCAAATTATGGTCAACCCAGAAGACGCCGACATCTTAAAAAATCGCATCGGTGAAGAGTTAAGCAAAACTGGCTGGCGGGTCACTGCCGATTATCATATTGAACGCGGCGGCTGCCGTTTAGAAACCGGACAAAATAGTGTCGATGCGACTTTAGCCACACGCTGGGATCGCTTGACGGCCGTATTGAAAAAAACGACGGCTGAATAGGTTGACTTAAATTAAGGCTTCAATTCGGACTTAGATTTAATGGAGTAAATATATATACTCCCATTCCGTATATTTTAGTTGTCCATAAAAAGTCTGGGCAATACGGCATTTTTAGTAAAAATAATGGGGAGTATATTAAAACCATTGTTTTTTTAAGCTTCAATATTTGTCTTAGGACTAACGCAAAATTGTTCCGGCAAGGAGTGGCGACGAAGACCGCCTTTAACCCAGATTTTCAATTGGAACAGCGACAAGTGTGCCTTTGGCGGACTGACTGGCTAGACGCGACGACGACGCAAGCTGCATCTTACTAGGAGGAGCAACAACGCCAGGCAGTTCGCCAAAGGCACACTTGTCGCTGTAGCGCTCGCACTCAAATCGCGGTGGTACTATTTCTCTGAACAGCGCATGCCGCCTGAGTTTCTACTAAGTGATAGCGGTCTAATGGAAAATCTGGGTTTAAGTACCAACGACGCAGCTAGGGCAGTTTTGAGTAAGCCCTGTATTTGAATAAACCGTAGTTTCATTGCTTAGTCATCACTCTCTTACATCAGCCAATAAAAACATCATGCAAGCAGCACTTTCAGACTCATGGCAAAAACTGCTTAGTAACGGCAAACAACAAATTGCCGATGTGAAGCCGATGCTGGTGTCCGGTCGCGTGACCAAAGTGACCGGTCTGGTGATGGAGGCGGTTGGCCTCAAGCTCCCGGTCGGCAGCGCCTGTACTGTTCACTTACAAGGTGGCGCCATCATTGATGCCGAAGTCGTCGGCTTTGATGGTGATCGTCTATTTTTAATGCCACATAGCGACCTAAGCGGCGTTACACCAGGCACACTGGTGTATGCCGAGGAGGATCAGTATCACGGCGACGCCAAGCACCCAAGACGCCGCCCCAGCGACCGCACCCGGCATTTGCCTGTCGGCTGGCAATTATTAGGTCGTGTTTTAGACGGTAACGGCAAACCTCTGGATACGCTAGGCCCGCTGATGACGACCGAATCCGCTCCGTTAGGCGCGCGGATTTACAACCCATTATTACGCTCGCCAATTACTGAAAAACTGGATGTCGGCGTGCGCGCGATTAATAGTATGTTGAGCGTCGGGCGCGGTCAGCGTCTTGGCTTGTTCGCGGGCTCTGGCGTCGGTAAAAGCGTATTACTTGGCATGATGGCGCGTTACACCACTGCTGACGTTATCGTGGTGGGACTGATTGGTGAACGTGGCCGGGAGGTTAAAGAATTTATCGAGCAAATTCTAGGGGAAGAAGGCCTCGCGCGCGCCGTCGTCGTTGCCGCACCGGCAGATGCACCACCCTTGCTGCGCTTACAAGGTGCGGCGTACGCGACGACCATTGCAGAGTATTTCCGTGACCAAGGCAAAAGTGTTTTGCTGATTATGGATTCACTTACCCGCTATGCCATGGCACAACGGGAAATCGCCTTGGCGATTGGCGAGCCACCAGCGACCAAAGGCTACCCGCCGTCGGTATTTGCAAAATTGCCGATTTTAGTTGAGCGCGCTGGTAATGGTGTGGATGGCGGCGGCTCTATCACCGCTTTTTACACCGTATTGACCGAAGGCGATGATCAGCAAGACCCGATTGCCGACGCAGCCAGAGCGATTCTTGACGGACATATTGTGCTGGACCGTGGTTTGGCAGAGAGCGGACATTACCCGGCGATTGATATTGAACAATCGATTAGCCGCGCCATGCATAGCATTACCTCGCCAGAACATCAAAAGTTAGCGCGCCGTCTTAAACAGCTGTATTCAAGATACCAGCGTAGCCGCGACCTCATCAGCGTCGGTGCGTATTCGGCCGGATCAGATCCACTGCTAGACGACGCGATTCGCCTGTATCCTCAAATTAATGCTTTTTTGCAACAAGATATCAATGAAAAATCCACCATACCCGAGAGCTTGCAGGGACTTTCTGCTCTGTTCGGGGGATAGACTCTTGTTTTAGCTGACTATAATAAACAGAGACAATGCAAAAATCCCCTATTAGCACACTCATAGAGATTGCGGAAAGAGATACCGAAGAGGCTGCCAAATATTTAGGCAAAACGATACGTGCTCATGAGGACTCTGAGAAGCAGCTAGCCTTGCTGTCGCAGTATCGGGAGGATTACATTAACCGTTTTCAAAACAGTGCAGCACAAGGTTTAAGTATTGCCCAGTACAGCAATTTTCAATCCTTCATCAATAAACTGGACACGGCAGTCGATGGGCAAAAGAAAATTGTTGCGGACGCGTCCAACAGAATCAAAATAGCGCGCAACCAATGGCAAGAACATGAAAAAAAACGGCTCTCTTACGGAATTTTAGACAAGCGCGCCAAAGTGAGCGTGCAGAAAAAAGAAGCCAAGCAAGATCAAAAGCAAACAGATGAACATGCAGCAAGAGCATTCTTTTATAAGTCATAGCACTGAGAGACTAAGTTAGAACAACTTTATTTTTGTATTATTTTTTTGGTGACATCATGCAAACGGCAATTATCCCCACCTCGACTGACAATTTGCAAAGCTCCGCCAAATCTGCCAGCGCCAGTAGTGCATCGGCGGTTACGCCGTTTAACCAAGTATTAAATAAAGAAATTTCTCAACAAAATAGTAAGAGTGCGCAAACCACTCAAACCACACCCAAAGCAAATCCTCAGGATCAGTCGCAACAGCCACAACAGACAGCAAATCTAGTTAATACGACCACAGCGGCAACTCCAGTAGACTCAAAAACACTCAAAGACACGGGCAAAACCCTTCAAAAAAATCAAGACGCAACAGAAGATCAAACCAATGCAGTCAAAGCAGATCAATCAAATAATGTGCAGCTACTTGCTTTTGTCGGTAGCGTGGGACAACTTGCAACAGATCTGAAAAAAGTTGACGCTACAGCGAAAGACAATACGCAAAACTTGGTGATAGACGCTAATTCCAAGATCGATACTACCGACAACAAAATTAACGGTAACGAGCTTGGGACGGGGTCGGTTTCATTGAATAAAAGTTCAGATGTAATGAACAAAGATATTAATTCGAAAAAACAAATTCAAACCAGTGATTTATCTAAAGTAAAAATAAGTAAAAACGAACTTGCATCAACAGCGGAGCTAACAGCAGGTGCAGACGGTAAGCTAATTGCAGGTGATGCGGCAAAATCGACGCCTCCTGCATCGGCGAATGCGACAGCGGAGCAAATTACTCCCGGCCAAGCCGCAATGCGAGGCAGCGCGCCAGCAAACAGCGGTCTAACAACAGAGACCTCTGGCAACACTGCTATTGATAAAACATTGATACCGACAAAATTATTGGTATCAGACACTACCCTTGCGACACCGGGTGTTGCTGCTGATAAAACACCTGTATCAATAAATTTATCTGTATCTGATGTAATCCAAACCGCAGCGCCAACATCGGAAAAGATATTGGCAACGCCAAGTATTAACTTAGTTACCTCAGATAAAGTACCTGTATCAACAAATTTATCTGCATCCGATTCGACAAAAACATCATTTCCAATTACAAACGGTAATGTACAAAAACAAAGTATCAATGCCAATGAAATAGTCAGTGATGAGGGCAATCCTGTTATCGGCGATAAAACACAAATATCATTTGTAGCCGAAGCCGCCACAAGCGTCTTACCAATTTACAATCAAGTACAGAATGCAAACCTTACGAAAATTGACAAGGACAAAATTGATATAGTTAAGATTAATATAGTTAAAATTGATACGGGCAATTCGGTCGCCGCCGATAAAACGCTCACATCTGATGTACCGACAAATATTGACGCGATACAAAACAGTATCGGCGTAAAATTACCCGGAACAGAAAAATCACTAGATAGCGCATCAGGTGTTGCCTCGATAACGCAGGGGACTGCGCAGCAAAATATCAAAAATACTAAGTCCGCGCTCAATAATAGCAATGCCATTACAGAAGACAAATCCCAAAAAACTGTGGCGTCACAAATAACCAATACGATTACTAATGCGATCGAAAATAACTCAGCTATAAAAACTGCCGGACTTGAGAAAATGCAAGATACAGCGGTTGCAATAGCACCAGCGCCTCAGAGCTTCGCTCAACAATTAGCGGTAAGTACTAATTCCGCTGCAGGCGCTGCAGCAGAACATCTCGCGCCACGAGTCGGCAGCCCGGCATGGGATCAGGCCGTGGGACAAAAAGTAGTCTGGATGGTCGCGGGCGGTCAGCAAACTGCGGAGCTGACGTTGAATCCACCTGATCTAGGGCCATTACGCGTCGTATTAAGCGTCAACAACGATCAGGCTAGCGCGACCTTTACATCGGCTCAGCCAGATGTCAGAGCAGCTTTAGAAGCTGCTTTGCCAAGACTACGCGAAATGATGAGTGATGCGGGAATGCAGTTATCTAATTTTTCTGTCAACTCACAGTCATTCCAGCAAGGAAACACGCCTCAAGACGGGCGACCTGGCTCGCAAAGATCGAATAACTCACAGACATCATCCAATGAATCAGGCATCTCCAGCCTGACATCCACCAAAACTAACGCATCAACTCCAGTTGGCATAGTTGATACTTTTGCTTAAAACTCATCGAAGAATTCATCTGAGAATTCAAGTAAGTTAAGCATGTAGAATGCGATAGATGGATTTATACAAAATTGCTCTCACAAGAGCTGAGCGATTCAGACAGTACTTGAGTAATCATCAGCGCTGCATGCCATTTGAGGCGATTTTGCGTCAGTCCTGAAAAGATAGTTGGTGCAAACTCATGCGCTACGCTATAAATTTAAACTAATTTAGTGGTAATTCATCTGAAATGAGAGAGATGGTCTGAAATAGCCCCTCTTTTTCGCAGATGAGATCGATAAATAATTACAGATAATGGCCTAATACATGCAATGTGCCTTTATGGCACATCCAGCGAGAGGAAAAAAATGTCGAAAGCACCAGCGAAGCCTGCAGCAGTAGCAGCAGATGCGCCACCAGTCAAAAAGTCTAAGAAAAAACTGATTATTATGATCGTAGCAGGTGTTCTGGTATTGGGTGGCGTCGGTGGCGGTGCTGCCATATTTTTAGCGAAAAAGAATGCCCCTTCTAAAGAAAAAGAACACAAAGCAGAGCCTGCCAAAGCACCGGTATTTTTGGCATTAGAGCCATTCACGGTCAACCTCCAATCGGATGCTGGAGATAAATATTTGCAAGTGAGTATGACGCTCAAAGTGCCGGACGAAGAACAAGTTAATTTGATCAAAACCAATATGCCACAGGTGCGCAGCAGGTTATTAATGTTACTGTCCAGCAAAGACTCCAACGAGATACTGACTGGTGATGGCAAGAAAAAACTGGTTGAAGAAATTATCGAACAAGTGAATTTACCATTCGCCCCAAAAGGTGAGCCGCAAAAAGCAAGTGATGTGTACTTCACTTCGTTTGTCATTCAATAAATAGTATTTTAAAAGTACGCCAATAAACTATGTCTGATAATTTTCTCTCACAGGAAGAAGTTGATGCCCTACTTAAGGGTGTCACGGGAGATCAGGATGACTCTCAATCGCAGGAGGACACCTCAGGTGTCCGCCCGTATAACCTTGCGACCCAAGAGCGTATTGTCCGCGGACGTATGCCAACGCTGGAGATCATCAACGAGCGTTTTGCGCGATTGTTGCGGATAGGTTTGTTCAATTTTTTACGCCGTAGTGCCGAGGTATCTGTCGGTACCGTGCGTGTATCCAAATATAGTGAATTTATCCGTAATCTGGTGGTACCGACCAATCTCAACCTGACGCACATGAAGCCCCTGCGCGGTACTTCTTTGATCGTGCTGGATCCGGGCTTGGTATTTTTATTAGTTGATAATTTATTCGGCGGCGATGGACGCTTTCATACCCGGGTTGAGGGGCGTGATTTTACTCAAACTGAGCAACGGATTATTCAGCGTATTTTAGAAATTATTTTTGAAACTTATGCCAAATCCTGGGAGCCGGTTTACCCAGTTGAATTTGAATATATTCGTTCCGAAATGAATACCCAGTTCGCCAATATTGCGACCCCAAATGAGGTCGTTGTCTCGACTACATTTACGATAGAACTTGGCCCCGTCAGTGGCGAAATGCATATGTGCATGCCCTACTCCATGATAGAACCGATCAGAGATATTCTGACCAGTAGCTTGCAAGGTGAAACGCTGGAGGTCGATAAGCGTTGGGTGCGTTTGATGACACAACAAATCCAAATTGCCGAAGTAGAAATCGTAGCCGATCTGGGCACGGCCAAGGTAACATTGGGCGATATTTTAAATATGAAAGAGGGCGATGTGATTCCGATTTCGATACCGGATATTGTGTCAGCCAAGGTAGATGGTACGCCAGTGATGGAATGCAAATACGGTGTATTTAATGGTCAATATGCTTTGCGTGTAGAAAAGCTGATTAGCTCCAGCGTCAGCGAAGTAGCGCAGGGAGAAAAATAATGGACGGTACAAATGGATGATACTAACGACACACCAATCAGTGAAGATGATTGGGGCGCGGCGATTGCAGAACAAGAGAAGGCAGATGCGGCAGCCGCTGCGGCTGCTAGTGCACCGCCTGCTGCTGGCGGTGGTGCGGCTATTTTTAAAGAATTTAGTGGCAAGGGCACGCATACCGAAACCCATAATGATATCGACTTCATCCTGGATATTCCGGTACAGCTCACGGTGGAATTAGGACGAACCAAAATCGCCATTAAAAATCTTTTGCAATTGGCACAAGGCTCGGTAGTGGAGCTAGATGGTATGGCCGGCGAACCGATGGATGTACTGGTCAATGGCTGTCTGATAGCGCAAGGCGAGGTGGTGGTGGTGAATGATAAATTCGGTATTCGCCTGACAGATATCGTGACGCCGGCCGAACGAATACGCAAACTCAATAAATGATCCGCTCCACTTTTCACTTGCAACGACATCGCTATTTTTGTGGTTCCCTATGCGGCACTTTTATTGGACTGCTGTTTGTCAGCGATCAGGCATGGGCATCGGCGGAAACCAAAGCGATTTCGCCGACAACTGGTTTTTTGCAAATTTTATTGGGCTTAGGCGCAGTACTGGCATTAATGTTATTTGCCGCATGGCTGTTCAAACGAATCGGCCCGGCAGTAACTGGAAATAAAATACCGGTGAATATTATCGGTGGCGTCAATGTTGGCAATCGTGAGCGCATCATGGTGGTGGAAGTGGCAGACCAATGGATCGTCGTTGGCGTAACCGCCCAGCAGATCACCACCTTATCAACCATGCCAAAACAAGAACAAATAGTTGCAGAGCAATTGGCAAAACAAACGAGTACTCAGGTAGCAAATCCTTTTTCGGCATGGTTGGCGAAAACGATAGAAAAGCGCAACAACGGTATTAATGGTGTGATTGGTAGTAGCAGTAACCATAAGGCGCCAGAATGATTTTTTTATCGGCTAAGTTACCAGCTAAGCTACAAGATCAATACGGTATGAAAATAACTCACTTATTCAATCGCACTGTCACATCAATGTCCAAGCCAACAACGGTATTCATGGGTTACGCACTGATGCTGATGTTGGGTCTTGCACTCCTGCTCCCAATACATGCCATGGCTGAAACTACCGACGGTCTGCAAGCAATTACGGCTACGCCAGCAGCAGGTGGCGGACAGAATTACTCTTTAAGTATTCAAACATTACTGTTCTTAACAGCGCTGTCTTTTATACCGGCGGTGTTGTTAATGATGACCAGCTTTACCCGAATCATTATCGTGTTGTCCTTGTTGCGTCAGGCGCTGGGAACACAATCAGCGCCTCCAAATCAGGTAATGGTTGGCTTGGCACTGTTCTTGACTTTATTTGTGATGGGACCGGTGTTCGATAAAATTTATGCAGACGCTTACCTACCGTTTTCAGAAAATAAAATATCAATGTCGGAGGCGATGGACAAAGGTGTCGCGCCATTGAAAAAATTCATGATGAAACAAACACGGCAAAGTGATTTAGCCTTATATGTAAAACTGTCAAATACGCCAGAATTACAAGGTCCGGAAGACGTTTCTTTGCGGATTTTGATCCCCGCATTTATCACTAGCGAATTAAAAACTGCATTCCAGATTAGCTTTGCAATTTTTATTCCTTTTTTGATTATCGATATGGTGGTTGCCAGCGTGTTGATGTCTATGGGGATGATGATGGTGTCGCCGGCCATCGTGTCATTACCATTTAAGCTCATGCTATTTGTATTGGTTGACGGCTGGCAGTTATTGATTGGTTCGCTGGCGCAGAGTTTTTATTAGCAGACCGTATTAAAAATATTTTAAAACAAGAGGAAAAGTATGAGCCCAGATAGCGTCATGTCACTCGGCCGCCACGCAATGGAAGTTACTCTGATGGTGTCTGCGCCGCTGTTATTAGTCGCGCTTGGGATTGGTTTGATCGTCAGTATTTTTCAGGCGGCAACCCAGATCAATGAAACGACCTTGTCGTTCATCCCTAAGTTAGTCGGTATTTTTGTCACCCTGATTATTGCTGGACCTTGGATGCTGTCGGTTTTAACTGATTACATGCGTGAGATGTTTACCAGCATCGCTACTCTGGCGAGCTAAGTTTTAATACATCAGCCAGTCCCTCAGCAGATCGTTCAGCACAACTACGAATTAGATAGTCCTATGGTTTCCTTTTCAGGAAATGACCTGATCGCATTAATCGCTTCTTTTATCTGGCCTTTAACTAGAATTTTGGGGCTAATTGTGATCGCCCCTCCCTTCGGCAATAACAGCGTCCCTGTGCAAGTGAAGCTAGTACTTGGCATCACGATTGCGTTGATCGTTACGCCTATCATTCCCCCTCTTAAGAATGTAGACATGATCTCTCTAACGGGGATCATGATTTTGACGCAGCAATTTGTGATCGGCTCCGCAATGGGTTTTATGATGCGCGTCACCTTTGCCGGTATTGAGATGGCCGGTGAAGTGATCGGCCTGACTATGGGCTTAGGCTTTGCGACGTTCTTCAATCCTCAGACCCAGGGCCGCTCATCGGCGATCAGTCAGTTTATGGTGCTGCTGGCGACCTTACTTTTTTTAACCTTAAATGTACATCTGTCGCTAATTGCTACCTTGGTTGATAGTTTTAAGACGATTCCAATTTCTACTTCGTTGACGATGGGATTTAGTTTTCAACGTTTAGCGTTGTGGGGCGGCGAAATTTTTAGCATCGGTATGCGTTTGTCTTTGCCCATTGTTGCGGCCTTACTGATCACTAATATTGCGTTGGGGATTTTGACTCGCGCTGCGCCGCAACTCAACTTGTTTGGTATCGGCTTCCCGATTACGATCGGCGTCGGATTTTTAATGCTGAGTATGGTGCTACCGTATTGGATGATTCCGTTCGAGAATTCGTTCCAAAAAACGATTGAGGCTATACTGTCTTTGGGACTCCCGATAAATCCCTAGCCCCGTAAGCCAACCGAGCGCCTCTTTAGTATAAATCTATATGATGCAGACCGATACTCTCTCCTCCTCAGCATCACTGCCGATATCCTTCAGCGCCTTATATTCAACGGAGGAAATCCGTGCCATCGAATCAGCATCGCTTGTGACCTCACCGAAAGGCAACTTGATGCATGCCGCTGGTGTAGCCGCCGCAGCGCTGGCAAAAACTTTAATTGCAAATCATCCAGCTATCCCTACAAGCGTTGAACCAACAGCAAGCTCGACCTCGAATTCAATTGACGTACTAGTATTAGCAGGTCCGGGCAACAACGGCGGTGACGCGTTGCAAGTAGCGTATTTATTAGCCGCATCAGGCGAGAGGGTATCGGTCATTATCACCCATGGAATCGAGCACTATTCTGCGGAAGCAAAAGAGAGTCTAGTACAAGCGCAATCAAGCCAGGCACATTTTTTTGGCTTGGATTATTTAGCTCAAACATCGGGGAAGCGTTGGTCACTGGTGATCGATGGTTTGTTTGGAATTGGGCTAACACGTCCGATCGAGGGCAAAACCTATGCGCTGATCCAACAGCTCAATCAATATGCCGCAATTGCCAGAATTCCCGTCCTAGCGCTCGACGTACCTAGTGGCCTAGATGCCGATACCGGTCAAGTCATCGGTAGAAATGGGATTGCGGTGCGGGCAACCCATACAATTACTTTTATCGCCAACAAACCAGGTTTATACACCGCAGCAGGCAAAGATTATGCAGGTATCGTTAAAGTTGCAGATCTGGGTATTGAACCATCTTTATATCCAACACCGCAAGCACGCTTATGTCATCCAGCGACGCTGATGGCCGCACTCAGTCCAAGGAGGCAAGATAGCCATAAAGGGAATTTTGGCGATGTGTTTGTGATTGGTGGTGCAGATGGAATGGCAGGTGCGGCATTATTATCTTCCCGTGCAGCGTTGCATTGTGGCGCGGGTCGGGTGTTTATCGGCAGTATGGCGATACCTCCGCTAACGTATGACCCGATCAATCCTGAGTTAATGTGCCGCAACGCTGACGATGTGCATTTTAAAAACTGCGCTATCGTCATTGGGCCTGGCTTGGGTCTATCGGATAAAGCCCGGTTATTGCTGGAACAATGCCTGCAAGAAGCCAGCGCCATCGTGATTGATGCGGATGCATTGAATTTAATTGCCAATAACGGATCGCTGCAATTACTCGCCCATGCAAGGTCGGGCAAAACAGGCATCCCTGCTAAAACTGCACTAAACACTTCAAACAAAATAGATCAGACCATACGCACCATCCTCACACCACATCCGCTAGAAGCCGCACGGCTGCTTGGCATCAGTGCAGAAGCAGTACAGGCAGACCGCTTACAAAGTGCGCGCAAGCTGATGAATAAGTTCAATGCGACAGTCATCTTAAAAGGTTCGGGAACAATCATCGCTACACCAGATGAGCAGATCATCATCAACACTAGCGGCAATCCCGCTTTAGCCGCAGGCGGAACCGGCGACGTATTAGCAGGCATCTGCGGAGCATTGCTAGCGCAAGGATTAACGGCGCAAGCAGCGGCAGGGTTAGCGGTCTGGCTGCATGGCAAAGCGGCTGATCTGCTAGTAGAACAAGGTATAGGTCCGGTAGGCTTAACCGCCAGCGAACTCATTATGATGGTACGGCACTGCATTAACCGTCATGACTAAACTTATGACATCAGGCGAAATGAGGTAAATTACCTGAAAAAATTAATATACTCAGTTAGAGTATAACCAATAATCATAGGTATTGCCCATATTATCTCTAGATAATTAAATATACTCCCCTATTTTATCAAAATTAAATTCCATGTGTTATTGCAAAAATACTATGAATTATAGTCACCGTATCAAAGTCACCGCATCAAAGTCACCGCATCAAAGTCACATTATCAAAGCACAAAGCATCAAATTCCCAAATCTAAACGGCCTGCGGTGATTTTTATGGTGCGGGCGCAGCGCGCCGCAATCGACAAATCATGCGTCACCAAGACTAAAGTTGATCCACGTTCCCGATTGAGCGCAAACATTAACTGGATTACTGCCTCGCCGGTCACAGCATCCAAACTCCCGGTCGGTTCATCGGCAAACAGTAAAGGCGGCTCAGTCACAAAAGCACGTGCCAATGCCACCCGCTGCTGTTCACCGCCAGATAAATATTTTGGATAATGCTGCAAGCGGCTAGATAAGCCCACCCGCCCTAGCATCTCAGTTGCCTTATTCCGTGCTTGAGAATCACTACGTAACTCCAGCGGCAGCATGACATTTTCCAGCGCGCTTAAATGCGCTAATAACTGGAAGGATTGAAAAACAAAACCTAGTTTTTCTTTTCTAAACTGCGCCCTTCCATCTTCATCCAAGGAGAAAATATCAATCCCGTCCAAGATCACTTTACCTTCGCTCGGTGTATCCAGTCCAGCTAAGATACCAAGCAAAGTTGATTTACCCGAGCCAGAAGCACCAACAATCGCAAGCGTCTCCCCCTCTTGCGCGGTAAAATCAATTTCTCGCAAAATATTAAGGGTACCGGTTGCATCGCTGACCTGCTTGGATAACTGTTTGACTTCAATAGAGAGTCGTAAATTAGTATTCTGATTCGCTGATGCGTTCATTGTTAGGTCCACAGGCAATTCTTTAGGAAGATTCATGCTTTTTTCAAATAAAAAAAATGTGCTGAAATTATGCAGCAAATTGACTCGTTCATTAGCTAGATTATTTAGCGAGATCGTCATGTTAAGGCGCAACTTAGTTGCCCGCTCGTCGATCAACTTATCGACCAACTTATCGACCAACTTATTGACCACTTTATCGATCAGCTTACTAGCGACAACAGTGATGGCAAATTCAGCACCCATAGTACATGCAGCAAATCATTCTGCATCAAAAACTGTGCTCGTGCTTGGCGATAGCTTATCTGCAGAATACGGCTTAACACGTGGTACCGGCTGGGTCGCATTATTAGAAAAACGGTTGCAAGAGAAAAAAATTCCTGCCACCGTCATCAACGCCAGTATCAGCGGCGAAACCACTAGCGGTGGCAAAGCTAGATTAGATAAACTGCTGACCCAATATCATCCCGACGTGGTGGTGATCGAACTTGGCGGTAACGATGCGTTGCGCGGTCTGGCATTGGGTGCATCAGAAACAAATTTTCGTGACATGGTGATCGCCAGCAAAAAAGCAAAAGCCAAAGTGGTATTGATTGGTATGCAAATTCCACCCAATTATGGTCGTGATTACACAGAACGATTTTTCTCTATCTATGCCAAAGTCGCCAAAGAACAGCAAACCAATTTAGTCCCATTTCTATTAGAAGGCGTTGCGGACAAGCCCGAGCTATTCCAGGCTGATCGCATTCACATGGTCGCTGCAGCACATCCAGCGATACTCGACAATGTCTGGCCTCAATTGAGTCCATTAATTGGCTCCCCAATAAGCTCATCTATCAAGCAATCAACGACGCCAGTGACTACATCAGGTAAAAAATAATTCAATGAAATATCCAGAACTCATCAGCTTCAATGATGTAATGCCTAGACTTAGTGAGTTTGACGCTATCATTGATGCTCGCAGTCCGTCTGAATTTGCCGAGGATCACATCCCAACTGCCATCAATTGTCCTGTTTTAATTGACGAAGAACGTATTCGCATTGGTACCATTTATAAACAGGTCAGCGCATTTGAGGCTAAAAAAATCGGTGCAGTCCTTGTGGCAAAAAATATCGCCAACCATGTAGAGGCCAACTTTTTAAACATGCCAAAAGATTGGAAGCCCTTGATCTACTGCTGGCGTGGCGGTAACCGTAGCGGATCAATGGCACATATATTTGCCAAGATAGGCTGGCCAGTCGTGCAGCTTGACGGCGGCTATAAAAACTATCGTCAGCACGTTAACCAAGCGCTACCAACGATAGCAGATACGATACGATGGCAAGTGATTTGTGGCACTACTGGCAGCGGCAAAAGTCGTTTATTACAGACCCTAAAAACCCAAGGTGCGCAAGTACTAGACCTGGAACAGCTAGCCATGCATCGTGGCTCAGTTTTAGGACATTTACCGAGCCAGCCACAACCCTCACAAAAAATGTTTGAAAGCCAGATTTGGCAAACACTACGACACTTTGATCCAGACCAGCCCGTGTTTGTGGAATCAGAAAGTAAAAAAGTAGGCAACCTTCGCGTACCAGATCAAATCATACAAACTATGCGAGCCGCGCCCTGTATTGCACTTAGTTTGACAACTACCGACCGGGTGCAGTTATTGATGCAAGACTATGTTCATTTTGTAAAGGACGCAGAAAATTTAAATCGCCAGCTGGATTGCCTGGTCAGCTTACACGGCAAAGAAAAAATCCAGCATTGGAAACATTATGCAAGCAATGGCCAGATGGAAAATTTGGTCGAAGAACTGCTGCAACAGCATTACGACCCAGCTTACTTACGGTCTATCGATAAAAATTTTTTACAATATCCGCAATCAGATGCCATCTTGCAGACGGGCATAGAAACGCAAAATTTTGAGGCGACTGCGAGCCGTATTTTAGAGAAAATAGTTTGATTTAAAAATGGTGGCGAGCTGACAAAAATTTCTAAACGTAAAAAACGGTGGCATTGCACCACCGTCTTTTTGTCCTTGTGTCAGCGACATTATGAGGAATCGTAGAGACCTCTAATCCGCTATTAAATACGGAATGATATTACACAAATTGTAGGTGTTACTTGTATTACTAAGGTAATTGCAATTTCAAAAAAACTACATGAAACCCGATAGAGCATTACTACTCATTCCACCTCATAATAACCGGAACGCTAAAAAGAACCGGAACTCACTCGATCCAACTTGGGTATGAAAAAGTTCTTGTCGTTCGCTGTTGTCGTTTATCGATATCGACCTCCTTCTTTGAACCAGTTACGCACCTAATATATAACAAGGTTTAGCGATGAAGAAGATAAAAATAACTATCGATTTCAAATCAAGATTAAAAAAATCAACCAAACAATATTGCTGAAATTGATCTGAGTTTTTAATCTGAATTTGCGAGTATTTACTGATTGCGCATTAACGCAAACCCGGTGCCTTCACTTTGGTCATTGCAGAAATTGCGCCGCTTCCGATAGACGCGCCAAACTTCTTAAGCACACGTTCTGGCAAGCCTTCTTTTTGCGTGTAATCAACAATATCTTCTGCTTTTAAAACGTCGCGTGCAACACTGTCAATTGTGCCAAAATCATCGGCCAAACCCATCTCAACAGCGCGGCTACCGATCCAAAATAAACCGGAGAAAGTTTCTGGCGTTTCTTTCAAACGAGATCCTCGACCTTGACGCACAGTTGCAATAAATTGCTGATGGATATCGTTTAACATCTCCTGCGAAAACGCTCTTTGTTTTGTGGTCTGAGGAGAAAATGGATCCATAAATCCCTTGTTCTCACCAGCAGTCATTAAGCGTCGCTCTACGCCCAATTTTTCCATCAATCCGGTAAAGCCAAAACCATCCATCAACACGCCGATAGAACCAACCACACTAGCCTTATTGACGAAAATTTTATCTGCCGCAACAGCAATATAATAACCACCGGAGGCGCACATTTCATCCACCACCACATATAGTTTCTTCTGTGGATACAGCTTACGTAATCGTTGTATTTCATCATTGATCATGCCGGCCTGTACTGGACTGCCGCCAGGACTATTGATGCGCATAATAATGCCGACCGAACCTTCGTCAGAAAAAGCCCGGTCGAGCGCGGGGATAATCGCTTGTGCGCTGGCATTACCTTCTGAATCAATCTCACCATTAATCTCAACCAATGCTGTATGCCGGCCAGGATTATCCATTTCTGAAGTACGATAATCACTAAAGAAATAGAAACCGCCGAGTATCAGTGCGACAAAAATCAATTTAAAAAAGATACCCCAACGGCGACGTAAGCGTTGCTCTTTTAATGATTCGCTCGCCAGCTTTTCTAAAAAAGTCCGCTCCCAGCCAGATTGAGACAAGCTATTTGTCGCAGAACTTGGGGTGTTATTTTCGGGAATCATAGAATTTTCTGTCATACAATTTTTTAAGAATAATTTTTAAAAAAATCAGGCAATTACTGGTGTGACGTAATCATCCGGGTACCAGACAATTTTTCCCTCTTGCTCATTGATATTGAGTTTTCTCAAGCGACCGCCACGGCATGGACCACCCGTACAATTGCCAGTATCCGGCGTATAGATTGCGCCATGAGTAGCACACATAATATATAAACCGCTGGATTCAAAAAACTCACCGTGGTTCCAATCCAGCTCAATCGGAACATGCGCACAGCGATTTAAATAGGCATGCGCGGCACCTTTGTAACGAATCACGAATCCAGTCGCATCATGACCACCGGCAGTCACTGGAAAACGTATCCCATTGCCACCTTCTTTAAGATCAGCCGAGGCGCAAATCGTAATTTCAGTCATGACTCCGTCCTGTCAGATCTTCAAGATAATAAGCCTTAGGCATTGCAGCTCAACCATGCATGCAACTCGCCAACTGTTTTTGCAGAATATAAGGGGTTTAAAATATGTAAGGATGCTGCATCATGCGCGCCATATTCCACTGCAATTGCCGCAGCACCTGCATTACTCGCCATCAACAAATCATGTGATGTGTCACCAATCATGACGGTGCGCTGCATGTCTTGCCCCAACTCCCGGGTCAGCTCTTGTAACATTGCTGGGTGCGGTTTAGAAAACGTTTCGTCAGCACAACGAGTCGCATCAAATACCGACAGCAAATTCGCCGTATGCAAAGCACGGCTTAAACCTACGCGCGTTTTGCCCGTTGCTACCGCAAGGAAATAACCTTCTTGCGACAATTCCGTCAGCATTTGCCGTACACCGGGGAACAGAGGCAACTCGTGATCTTTTGCCAGATAGTGGTGACGATAACGCTCAACCATGCGGGGATAATATTTAGGATCAATATCAGGCATCGCCGATTGCATGGCGTCCATGAGCGACAATCCAATCACATAGGATGCTGCTTTCTCGTCGGGTACGGGCAAACCAAGATCTTTTGCTGACGCCTGGATACAGTGAACGATGGTTGCCGTGCTATCCATCAAAGTACCGTCCCAGTCAAACACGATAAAATCAAATTGCTTTTTTGCCATATTCTTTATTCACCGCAAACCGCATAATTCTTTTTGCAAATCATCAACATTGAAGTACCAAGCTACTGAACTTAAGGCAGCAAGACGAAGACAACAATGGGACTAATAATTTAGAAATGAATAAGCTTTTCTGCCGACTATTTGATGTTGTGGAAGTAAGTATTTTACTATTAAATTATTTCAATAATAATAAAATATTAAGCTTATTGGGTTTATGAAGTTCTGATCAGCTTTTATTTTAGCCTTTAAGCGTTTTCAAAAAATCCTCACATTCTTTTGGCAACTTGGCGTTAAGCGTCATTGACTCGCCTGTTTCCGGATGCATAAAAGTAATCTGATGTGCATGCAAAAACATTCTCTTCAAAACGCCGCGATCTGCGCTCGGCTTTAATAGAGCACGATTTAGCGCAAAGTCACCGTACTTATCGTCACCTGCGATCGCAAAACCGCTAGAGGATAAATGCACGCGGATTTGATGTGTGCGTCCGGTTTTTAATTCAGCCTCTAATAATGCGTAGTCTTGATATTTTTTCTTTAGAGAAAATACCGTATGCGACTCCATGCCATCAGCCTGCACCCGAACCCGTCGCTCACCCTCAGCGGTCGTGTATTTATGTAGCGGCAGCTTAATATGCTGACGCGCATTTTTCCAGTCCCCATGGATTAAGGTCAGGTAACGCTTGTCGGTACTGCCGTCACGCATTTGCTCATGCAAATTAGTCAAGGCCGACCGTTTTTTTGCTAACAGTAAAACACCTGAGGTTTCTCTATCCAGTCTGTGAACTAGCTCCAGGAATTTAGCATCCGGGCGAGAAGCGCGCAGTTGCTCAATCACTCCGTAACTAACACCAGAACCACCATGCACGGCAACGCCAGCAGGTTTGTCGATAATCAAGAGCTGTTTATCTTCAAACAAGATAGTAAATTCTGCCCCCGGTACGACTTGCGTTGATGTTTCTGCAATACGGACTGGTGGAATACGCACCACGTCGCCCTCTTTAAGGCGATATAGCTGATCTATACGACCTTTGTTTACTCTGACCTCACCCGAGCGCAAAATCCGGTACACATGACTTTTTGGTACGCCTTTACAGATGCGTATCAAATAGTTATCGATGCGCTGACCTGCGTCCTCTTCTTCGATAGTAACGAGCTGAACCTGCGGCTGAACTTGCGACGACGCTTGTGAGGGATGGCTGGAAGTACTTTCTTGCGCCTGTTTTTCAGGTGGCTTCCTATTATTTATCGCTAAGTCCTTCATTTTGAATATATAATCATTTTCGCTTCAGCTTTAGGCTGTAGTAGGTGTAGGAATAAATGGTGGAACAAACGCGTATTCTACACAGGGGCATGTCCGTCGGCCTCGCCAATTTGCAAATTCGATGGAAAAGATGTGTATGCACATCATTATGCTGGTCAGGGTTACAACCAATTGTGGTAATCGGATTTTGCGTAATGATTTGGATCAGAAGGTTTGAATTGTAAGGATAAGTCCAGCAAGAGATGTCTGTATATTTATTACAGGTGTGCTTGCAGGTTGATAGTTTTAATCCAGTGTGATCGATCCTGCCAAACACAATTTTATTAAAGATGGTTTGGCGCTCATCAAGTTGCTCATCGCCTGGCGTTGTCTTCCTGTTGCAACAAAAAATAGGAATCAGATAACGCGGGGGACATGTGCACTCGATCCACGGTTGAAACTATCCGCGCCTAGTGCGCAATAGAACAATGAGAAGAATGATGGCAGTACTGAAAAGATGCAGCGAAAAATATCCTCGCTCACTCGTTTAGCTACTCGCCCAGCAATTTTTATTTCTGTTGCGCCTGAGGCATTTCCCGCCCCCTCAAACTCTCCGTTCTCGCATACATCCCCAATGTAAGCAAGTTGCCAGCCTCACTCTATAGAGGTAGCAACAAAAGATGACCATAAGGTCACGGAGTAAAAAATGAAACGCATGCTATTTAATGCAACGCAGCAAGAAGAACTGCGCGTCGCCATCGTCAATGGGCAAAAACTCATCGACATCGATATCGAAACCGCCGGACGTGAATTACGTAAGTCCAATATTTACAAAGGCGTTATCACTCGTATTGAACCCTCACTTGAAGCCTGTTTCGTCAATTACGGCGAAGAACGTCACGGCTTTTTGCCTTTTAAAGAAGTCGCCCGCGGCTACTTTAAAGAAGGTATCGACGTCCGTAACACCAGCATCAAAGATGCGTTACGTGAGGGCCAGGAAATCATGGTCCAGGTCGAAAAAGAAGAGCGTGGCAATAAAGGCGCTGCCCTTACCTCTTTCGTCTCTTTGGCAGGTCGCTATTTAGTTCTGATGCCAAATAATCCGCGTGGCGGTGGTGTGTCCCGTCGCGTGGAAGGCGAGGATCGTCAAGAACTACGCGAAACCATGGACAAACTGGATCTACCAGGCGGTATGTCCGTGATTGCCCGTACCGCAGGTATTGGTCGTAATGTCGATGAATTGCAATGGGATTTAAATTACCTGATGCAACTTTGGCGTGCGATTGAAGGTGCAGGTAAATCTTCTGCTGGCGCCTTCCTAATTTATCAAGAATCCTCACTCGTGATCCGCGCGATCCGCGATTATTTCCAACCGGATATCGGCGAAATCCTGATCGATACTGACGAAATCTACGAACAAGCTCAGCAGTTCATGAGCCACGTTATGCCAGACATGGTGCACCGTGTTAAGCGTTACAGTGACGACGTGCCGCTGTTCTCCCGTTTCCAGATCGAACATCAGATCGAAACCGCCTACAGCCGCACAGTACCATTGCCATCGGGCGGCGCAATCGTGATTGATCACACGGAAGCCTTAGTCTCAGTTGACGTCAACTCTGCGCGCTCTACCCGTGGTGGCGATATCGAAACAACGGCTTTCAATACGAATTGCGAAGCAGCCGAAGAAGTAGCGCGCCAGTTGCGTTTGCGCGATTTGGGCGGATTGATCGTGATCGATTTTATCGACATGGAAAACGCTAAAAACCAGCGTGAAGTCGAAACCCGCTTAAAAGATGCCCTGCGCTATGACCGCGCACGCGTCCAGATGGGGAAAATTTCGCGCTTTGGTCTGATGGAATTGTCCCGTCAACGTCTGCGCCCTTCCCTGTCGGAAGGTAGCCATGTTACTTGCCCGCGCTGCAATGGTACAGGTCATATCCGCGATACCGAATCATCTGCTTTACAAGTCCTGCGCATCATCCAGGAAGAAGCAATGAAAGAAAACTCAGCAGCGATTCATGTGCAATCGCCTGTTGACGTTGCAGCCTTCTTACTGAATGAAAAACGTGGTGAAATTCTGAAGATAGAAACGCGTCATCGCGTCACTATCATCCTGATCCCGAACACGCATCTGGAAACACCTCACTACAAGTTAGAACGTCTGAAACATGACGATCCGCGCTTGGAAGAATCTCACGCCAGTTATGCAATGGCAGAGCAGGCAGACACTGACATCGGCTACAGCAAGCGTCAGAAAGAAGACATCAAGCCACGCCAAGAAGCGATGGTCAAGAGCATTACACCTGACACTGCACCTATCGTAGAACGTAAGGAAATCGTCGCACCAGTGCTTGTCGCACCTGTAGCAGCAAGTGAAGGCTTCTTCACTAAGTTTCTGAATCTGTTCCGCTCTAAACCGACTGAACCTGCTGTCGCTAGCGTTGTAACAACGGATGCAACACAAACTCGCGAGCGTTCAGACCGTGGTGAGCGCGATCGTAATAATCGTGGCAGTCGTAATGGCAATCGCAATGGCAACCGCAACGGCAATAATCGTGGACGTGATCGTGATGATAAAGAAGAACGCCCGGTCAATGCACGTGCTGATAAAGAAGTAAAAGACGAAGCGACAAAAACTGCTGCGCCAGAACAAGCTCAGCCACAACAGCAACGCCAACCAAAGCAAGCGCGTCCTCCACGTGAAGACCGCGAGCCGCAAGAAGGCCGCACTGAAGCTAAAGAAGGCAAACCGGAAGGACGTCGTGATCGTCAGCCACGCCAGCGTGGTGAGCGCAAAGACAGCGTAGCTACTGAAACAATGTCTTTGGATACAACTGCCAATACCCAAACAGCAGCACCGGCAGTAGTTACGCCAGGCGCGGTGAATAATGAAGCCGTGGACAACACCAATCTCGCCTTAAACGCCAACGGCAATCCGGTTGACGCTGAGACCAGCGAGCAAGGCGAAAGCCGTCGTCGTCGTCGTCGCGGTGGTCGCAATCGTAATCGTCGTGATCGTGAAGCTGGCGACACTACGGATACTAATGAGAGCAATGACAACCAAGAAGCAAATGACCATCATGAAGGGCATGAGGCGCATAAGACCCGTCAGCATGTTGAGGTAGAGCAAGCACCTGCACCGATATTATCATTGGTAACGCCAGCGATATCGCCGACTGCGGTGCCTGAAATTGTTACAGCGCCGGTTGCTGTATTTAGTACGGCATCCGGTATGGCAGCTACTCCTGCTGCCACTCCTGCAACTACTCCGGTTTCTGCACCTGATCCTGTTTCAACACCCATCTCTATGCCAGAATCTGCAACCGAACCTGTAACAGCAGTCACTTCTGCGCCGGTTACTGTCGCCACGGTTTCTATAGACAAAGCAGCAGAGCCAGCAATCGTCAATCATGTTGTGACTACTGCTGAAGCTGCGCCAGTTGCAATAGTATCTGCACCTGAGACTCCTGCACCGGTGCAAGCTAGTCTTGATCTTGTATCAGCACCAGCGTTGTTAGTGCCAGCAGTGTCGGCGACTGAAGTAGCGCCAGCGTCTGCCAAGCCAGCTGAAACTATCGTCAGTGCCGCTAGCTCTGATGTGGCAACTGAGGTTGCAAGTAATGTTACAGCTGACATTGCAACGCCGGCTGCGTTGCATCAGGCGGTTTCGGTCGAAGCAGCAACACCAAGTGCGCCTGTTATGAAACCGGTTGCACCTGTCGTTATGCCTGTAGAAAGCTTAAATACTATGTTAGAGCAAGCAGGTTTAGCTTTGGCGAGCACCGATCCAGAAAAATTGCGTGCGGCACAAGCGGCAGCGGCAACCGTTAATGTTGCACCGCGTGTACCACGCGAACGCAAACCGGTGGTGCCAGTCTCATCAGAACCCTTAGTAATGATGGAAACTAAGAAAACACCTGCACCGTAAATGCGCTGTTTGTATTTTTATCGTATTCATTAGCGTCTAAATTCAGGTACTGGATACGGTTCTTAATACAGATCTAAATGCAGATCTAAATGCATACAAATAACGACTCGATAACAGCAATGTTGTCGGGTCGTTTTTTTGTATTCAACCAGTTATTCCATCTCGTGGTATCTTTTTGCTCTGCACATCATTTGATCACCCGGTTGGATTGATTCCGCTTCGCTAATTTTGCCCAACCAGTTTTGTCTGACTAATTGTGTTTGGCTGATTTGATTCATCGGTTCTGATTCGCTAACACTGCACCACTTATTTTGAATTCAATGTCTGAAAAATTTATCCCACTAGCCGACTTCCGGCAACGACAGCCAGCGCTGATCGTTCCAGGTTTATTAGAGCAACCAAATGGACAGTTGCTTGATAGCCTGCAACGTCCTTTGCATGACCTCCGCATCTCGGTAACAGATCGTTGTAACTTCCGCTGCGTATACTGCATGCCGAAAGAAGTTTTTGATAAAGACTATCGGTTTTTACCGCATACATCGCTGCTCAATTTTGAAGAAATAACCCGCATCGCCCGTATCTTTATCTCCCACGGCGTGAGTAAAATCCGCTTGACCGGCGGTGAGCCCTTGTTACGTAAAAATATCGAAAAGCTGATCGCCATGTTAAGCAGTTTAAAAACACTGGACGGACGCGATCTTGATCTGACCCTAACCACCAACGGATCATTGCTGGCGCGCAAAGCACAAAGTCTGAAAGACGCTGGTTTAAGCCGTGTCACGGTATCGCTGGACTCGCTCAATGATGCCACTTTCAAACAAATGAATGATGTCGATTTCCCGGTGTCCGATGTGCTTGAAGGCATCGCGGCAGCGCATCAGGCGGGGCTTGGTCCAATCAAAGTTAACATGGTCGTTAAAGCGGGTTTAAATGATCAGGAGATCGTGCCAATGGCACGCTATTTTAAAAACACGCCCCATATTTTGCGCTTTATAGAATACATGGATGTAGGTGCCTCAAATGGATGGAAGTTAGATGAAGTCATCCCATCGGCAGAGGTAGTAAGGCGCATCGACGCTGCCGGCATGCCGCTCCAGGCAATCGATGCAAATTACACAGGCGAGACCGCCGCCCGCTGGCGCTATGTCGATGGTAGCGGTGAAATCGGCCTGATCTCCAGCGTCACACAAAGTTTTTGCCACGATTGCAGCCGCGCCCGGCTATCTACCGAGGGCAAGCTGTACACTTGCCTGTTCGCCAGCCATGGTCATGATTTACGCGCCTTAATCAGAGATGATGACAAGCAGCACAGTGATCTTGCCATCACCAATGTCATCAAACAACTATGGCAGCAACGTACTGATCGTTATTCGGAATTACGTAGCCAAAATACGGATGAACTTCAGATCACCAGGAAAAAAGTGGAGATGTCTTATATTGGAGGCTAACTTCGGTGGCTAACTTCGGTAAGCGACTTCGGCGGCTGTTAATAAGTAAATATACTCCTACCAGGTATATTTTAATCCTCCATATAATATTTGGTCAATAAGGCATATTCTATAAAAATAATGGGGAGTATATTTGTATGCCACCATTATTTGATCTATAACAAAGGATAAGAATGTCTCTGGGTTTAACCCAGATTTTCCATTGGAACAGCGACAAGTGTGCCTTTGGCGGACTGACTGACTGGCTAGACGCGACGACGACGCAAGCTGCATCTTGCTAGGGGGAGCAACAACGCCAGGCAGTTCGCCAAAGGTACAATTGTCGCTGTAGCGCTCGCACTCAAATCGCGGTGGTACTATTTCTCTGAACAGCGCATGCCGCCTGAGTTTCTACGAAGTGATAGCGGTCTAATGGAAAATCTGGGTTTAAGCTTATTCGCATAAGCTCCAGTAACTTCCAGAACTTAAATCGCAACACATTCCATGGCTCGCAGACATGACCAGCATAGATAAGCAACTCATTACCGGACTGATACTCGCAGGTGGTCGTGGTACACGTATGGGCAGCGTGGACAAAGGTTTGCAGACTTTTCGCGGTTTGCCGATGGCGATGCACGTGTTGCAGCGCCTCTCGCCACAAGTCGGCAATATGCTCATCAATGCCAACCAAAACTTACTCACTTACGAGCGTTTTGGTGCGCCAGTCTGGCCAGATCACGCCGAGAATGATGATAATCACTTTTTAGGTCCTTTAGCCGGATTACAAACCGGCCTGACTCATTGCAAAACGCCCTATCTAGCCAGTGTGCCATGCGACTCGCCATTTTTACCCGTCAATCTGGTAGAGCATCTGGCAGCAGCGTTATTGCAAGAAAACGCGGATCTTGCCGTCGCTGTCACAATGGAATCCAATGGCAACGTCATTGCCAAGCAGGCGCACCCGGTATTTTCTTTAATGAAAATTTCCTTGCTGCCGCAGCTGAGTGATTTTTTACGACATGGCGGGCGTAAAGTAGATGCCTGGCATGCAAGCCTGCATTGTGTCGAAGTGGTATTTGAAGATGTCGCCGCCTTCCGTAATATCAATACGCTGCAAGATTTGCGACAATTTGAAGCCTGACTAAATTCACACTCCAACCTGACCCGATCTAACTAAATCGAATCTAACTAAGTCGAATCAAACTATTTTATGAGCGCCAACACTCCAGCCGCAAACCTGCATCATCTCCTTAGCTGTTTGTCGGATTACGACCCAAACTCCCTACCCGTCGCGCAGGCACAGCAGATCATCCAGCAGTTTGTGACGCCAATTGACTCGGTAGAAAAACTCGCCATACGTCAAGCGCTTGGGCGTGTACTTGCCGCCGATGTTCTGTCTGGCATTAACGTCCCTGCTTATGATAATTCTGCCATGGACGGCTATGCGTTTATCGGTAGTGATTTACAAAAAAAAGCTACAGACCATAGCGATACAACAAACCAAACCCTCACATTAAAAGTCGTCGGCGCCGCTTATGCCGGACGCGCGTTTGAAGGCGCAGTACAACGAGGGGAATGTATACGCATCATGACCGGCGCAGTGATGCCAAGCTCCTGCGACACAGTGATTCCACAAGAATGGACTGTTGAGATAAGCGACAGTAAGCAAGCGACAGAATCAAAGCAAATCCGCATACCAGCGGCAAAAATAAATGCTGGCGATAACCGTCGCCTCAAAGGCGAAGACTTAGCGATTGGCACAACAGCGCTAAGCAAAGGCAAAATTTTACGGCCTGCCGATCTCGGTTTATTAGCGTCGTTAGGCGTGGCTGAAGTGGCCGTACAACGCCGCTTGCGTGTCGCTATTTTCTCAACTGGTGACGAACTGCGATCGCGGGGAGAAACCCTCGATTTAGGCTGCGTATATGACAGCAACCGCTACACCTTATATGGGATGCTGACCCGGCTCGGCTGCGAGATCATCGATATGGGCGTGATCAAAGATGATCCGATATCGCTGGAAGCCGCTTTTCGTTCCGCTGGCGAAAACGCAGATGCCATCATTACCTCTGGTGGCGTGTCGGTCGGCGCAGCGGATTACACCAAACAGATGATGGAAAAATTAGGCGATGTCGCCTTCTGGAGTATCGCTATGCGTCCAGGCAGACCAATGGCATTTGGCAAAATTCAGTCAAATAAGTCTGATCAGTCTGAGCAGACTAATGGAAAAGGCGCGTATCTGTTTGGCCTGCCAGGCAACCCCGTCGCGGTGATGGTCAGTTTTTATTTTTTCGTCCGCGATGCACTGTTGCAGATGATGGGTGCCGTGGCAGTATCAACATCGTCATCAACATCGCTGCCGCTGGTGCCAGCCATCTCAAGCGTCGCTCTGCGGAAGCGCGCCGGACGCACCGAATACCAGCGCGGCATCGTCTCGGTCGCAGCCAATGGACAACTACAAGTGAGTATCACCGGATCGCAAGGCTCCGGGATTTTACGTTCCATGTCAGAGGCCAATTGCATGGTGGTGCTACACCACGATCAGGCCGATATCGCCGCCGGTGAAAAAGTTGATATTTTATTGTTTGAGGGATTGATCTGAAGTGCCAACTAAAGTGGCTACCTTCAGGTGCGAATTAACATCTAAAATGAAGCTCGCATTTAAAAATTTACACAAGTAAAAATCGATATATTAAATATACTCCCCATTATTTTTAATAAAAATATACCAAAGACCAATTAATACATGGATAGAAAATATATACTCACTATAAGTATATGTAAAAATTTAATATTCCCAATCGATAATATTAAACTCATGCTTCCATACAAATACCATCTAGCTTGGCATCCTCTGCGTCTATATAATGATTTGCTTTAGATGTTTCCTGTATTCAGTGACAAATAAAAAATGCTTAAAATGCCTAGGCAAGACATAGGCAACACAACAATCAACGCACTATTTCAGCACAAATAAGCACTCAGACTGGCGCAATACTGCGTCTTTTAAACATTAGATATTTTTCAGGAGAAGATTTTGAAAGTGCTCAACTGGTTAGCAATTACCACCGCAAGTATTAGCTTGTTAAGTTTACTAAGCGCCTGCGGAGGCGGAAGTAGCAGCAGCGACTCTGGCAGCACCTCGGCAACCGTGTCCGTCACCAGCGTCACTACAGATCAACTGGTCTATCGCAAAACGACTAATCTGACAGTTAAAGGAGTAAACCTCGACAAAGGTATCAACATCTCCAACCCCGCCTGCCTGACCATCACCGAAGTCGCGGGTGGCACCGCCACACAACGCGTATTTTCTTGCAAGATCGTCTCTGTAGGTACGGTGGCGTTATCGATCACTGCTGGCAATGGATCGTCGCTTTACTCTGGCACGCTGACTGTCCCGCTGGCAGCGCAACCTCAAGTGACCATGGTGACATCGATGGGTACAATCGTGATTGAGTTGAACCCAGCCAAAGCACCGATTACGGTCGATAACTTTTTACAGTATGTAGAGAGTGGCTTTTACGTGAATAAAATTTTCCATCGGGTCATCAGCAATTTTGTGATTCAGGGCGGCGGCTACACCAGCAGTTTTCAATTGCCAGCGACCCTCGCAGCCATTCCACTAGAATCCAATAACGGCTTAAGCAATCTGCGCGGGAGTATTGCAATGGCGCGTACTAGTGTGGCCAATTCTGCGACATCCCAATTTTATTTTAATGTGGTTGATAACACCTCGCTGGATTACGGCAACGCCGCCAATCCAGGCTATGCAGTATTTGGTAAAATTGTTAGCGGTCTCAATGTAATGGATTTGATTAAAGCAGTACCTACTGGTGCTACTAACGGACTGACCGATGTGCCGGTTACACCAATCGTGATTAATTCAGCATTGCAAACCCAATAAAGTAATCGTTTTAGATTCACGAAAATTACCTGGCTGTCGTCCTATATAACCATGTAATTTTCGTTGATAGTACGGTATAGATAATTGCCCATTGTTTGCGCTGTGATCTGGTTTTCTCCTCGCTTATTTTTAAAACTTAGAACTTAGAAATCAACAACTACCTGACTAATCGTTGGGTATCACAAAAGGGTAATCATGAACAAACTACTGAAATCGCTACTATCACTAATGCTATTCACCGCCTCTTTATTTGCCGTCAGTATCGCTCAAGCTAAAGATGACCCTAAAAAAGCCTCGGTCTCAGCATCTGCGGCCACTGCGTCGGCCAAAGTTGAGCTGCTAGATATTAATAGCGCGACAAAAAAAGAATTATCAGAATTACCTAAAATTGGCGATGTGCGTTCGGACGCCATCATCAAAGGTCGTCCATACAATGGCAAAGATGATTTATTAAATAAAAAGATTTTGCCCGCAGATGCTTATAACAGCATCAAAGATCTGATCATTGCGAAACAAAAAACGGATGCAAAAAAGAAGTAATTTCTCATATGCAAAAACAGGATGACAAACACTTCAAAAGGCTGATCTAAACGTCAGCCTTTTTATTTAAATAAGATTCACAAGAATTTACATAAAGTCGCCCAGACTGCTACGTAACCCTCTGAATAAAACACCCCCAAATATGTACTGTTCTGCGCGGACAAATAGACTGATCTTTCTTAGCAAAACAATGTTTATTTGCTATAAAAAGAAGCAAAAATCAATAGTTGTCAGTGAGTTTTTAGATGTGTAAGATAAAGCTCGGTGTGTTTTAAACTTATTCGACAGAAAATGCGATCCTATGCTGGATGTGATTGTTCGACGATGTCTTTTACTTTGCTGCTGGCTATTATGTGTTCAACAGGCACAGGCAGCGGACGGCGACAAACCCTTCACAATCAGCGGTTTTGGCACGGTCGGTGCTGTGTACAGCGATACTGGTCAAGTCGATATCGTGCGAGATTTGTTGCAAGCCAGAGGCGTAGGCTACTCTAGCCAGCTCGATTTTGGCGTTGATTCCCTGCTAGGTCTGCAACTCTCCACCTCCATTCTTGACAATTTGGACGCCTCAGTCCAAGTCGTCAGCCGCCGCTCACAAACTGGCTTCGACCCTGACGTTACCTGGGCGTTTCTTAAATATAACCCGAACGATAATTTGCAATTGCGTGCAGGTCGCCTGGGTTTTGATGTCTACCTCTTGGCCGACTCGCGCAATGTCGCCTACTCTTATTTATGGGTACGTCCGCCCATCGATTATTTTGGTAACTTGATCGTGTCGTATATCGATGGTGCGGATATGGTCATCAAATATCCGGTCGGCCCGGGGATCGCCCGTTTCAAAGCCTTTGCGGGTAAAGCCAGAGAAAAAACCTATACCGGTGTGCCAGATCAATATTTCTCATTAAAAGGTTCGGATGTTGTAGGCGGACATGTCGAATATCAAACTGAAAGTTGGATGTATCGGGTTGGTTATAGCCAGATACGTTTCAAAAACGAGTTCCCTGGTTTTCAGGGCTTGATTGATGGTTTACGTTCCCCTGCAATTAACGCGATCAGCCCGTTAGCCGCGACCGTCGCTGGTAATATTGGATTCCAGGATAAAGCCATCAACTACCTCTCCGCAGGTATCGCCTATGATGAAGGCCCCTTGCAAGCACAACTGATGTTAAGCCAGACCAAGTCGGCAATACTGCCTTACCCAGGATTCAAGGCGGGATATTTCACAGCAGGTTACAGAATTAAAAAATGGACGCCCTACTTTAGCTACTCCGCCGCCACGCCAGAACATCGACAAAGCAATGGCAACACCGGCTTACCGTTTGGCATTAACCCCAATATCGACATTCTGATTCTTGGCGCGAATGCGCTAGCCAATACCGTAGTCAATAAGCAAAGCACCTTATCACTCGGCGCACGCTACGACTTGGGGGATAAAATTGATTTAAAAATACAAGTAGATCATGTTGATAGTACCAGTCCACAAGTAACCCGCAACGCTCAACCGGGTTGGGATGGCAAAGCCAATTTGCTCAGCGTCTCAGTCAATTTTGTATTTTAGGGATAGATCATGAAAACCCTAGTACATCGCGCACTCCTGCCTGGCCTAGCACTCGTCTTATTTATAATGGTTGGCGGCAATCAAGCTTTTTGTGCTGATTTTGTGGTGATTGCTAATCCCGATAGCGGGATAGAAAAGATGAGCAAAGATGATGTCGTCAATATTTACATGGGCAGATATCGCAAACTGCCATCAGGCATTAAAGCCATGCCGATTGATCTCAACACGCCTATCTCAGAAAAGACTAAATTTTACGCCAGCATGGTCAATAAGGAATTACCAGAGATCAATTCCTACTGGGCTCGTCTGACTTTTTCCGGACAAGGTTCGCCACCGCGCCAGGCGGATAGCGTAGAACAAGTACTGGAAATTGTTAGTAACAATAAAGGCGCGATCGCGTATATTGATAGAAAGAAATTAGATAAACGGGTCAAAGTTATTTTTGACTCTACGCCTTAAATTAATCAGCGCACTTAGCTTACTTAGATCCAAGCAAACCGTTAATAAGTTACACCGAAGTTATATCGAACTTACATCAGTAAGCACCAGTAAATACCAACAAACGAATACAAGCAAAACTAACTACTTAAAATACCGACTATGCTCAAACTACTGCGTACCAGCATTATTTATCGCAGCACATTTATTGTGCTGGGAATTGCGCTCCTAGTCGGTAGTTTTTTTGCGGTGTTCACTTATTACTGGACTTCGCATTTAGAGCAAGAGCAGGCAAAAAGCAGAATGGGCAACTTGCTCAGCACTGTAGAAAGTACTACCAGTATTGCCTGCTACTTGTTAGATATCAATTTGGCGGCAGAGGTTAGCCGGGGATTACTCAAGAATGAAGATGTTTACAGCATACGGATTTTTACCCCAGCGACGAAGTTAGCACAGGCAAGCAAATTGGCTAAAGCAAAACTAGCTACGCTGCCATCATCAGATATTCGGATTACCCGAGATGTGTTTTCCCCGTTTAATACTGCGGAAAAAGTATGTCAGATCGAGCTGGTACCAGACATGGCCTTCATTCAGAAGCAAGTCAATAGCAAGGCGAATTTCACCACCTATTTGCTAATACTACAAACCATTTTGATGGCACTGGCCTTGGTCTATGTCGTGATTAAGATCATCGCCAGACCGATCAAAACCATCTCCGATCGCTTGCATGATTTATCCCCGGAAGCAGGAGCAAGACTGTCGCTCCCTCTCGGTAATGAGCGAGATGAGATCGGCCAGCTCGTGCGCGACGTCAATACCATCGTCGGCAAACTGGTCAATATTCTGGAAGATGAGCGGCATCTGCGCATCAAGCATGAGATTGGCGAGAAAAAATTCCGCACTATTTTTGATAACGCCGAGACCGGGATTTTTTTACTCAAAACGTCGGGCGAAGTCACCTCCTACAACACGGCCTTTTTACGCTTGCTGGCGCTATCGCCAGACACCACCTCAGACAATATCAGCAGTGGCTTGATGTCTGCGCTAGAGGGGCAAGAGTTACGGCTGCACATGATGATCGACACCGCAACTAATCAAGATCAGATCTTATCGGAAGACTTTTCGATTGAAATTGGTACACCGCCTGTACGCAAGTGGTTGCACATTGTGTTAAGCCCGATCGAAGATGGTGTGCTACAAGGCCTGCTCAATGATATTACCGATCATAAAACCGGAGAGGAAGCAGCAAACCAGCTGGCCGTCACAGATTACCTTACAGGCGCATTTAATCGTCTGGGTTTTGATAACGAGATCGCCAGCTTAAAACGGTCGATACAAAAAACTGGTAGTGGATTTTTCTTATTACTCATCGATCTGGATGGATTTAAATCCGTCAATGAAACTCACGGTCATGATGCCGGTGACAAAATACTCTGTCACTTCACACAGATATTATTCAAAATAGTCAGACGATCGGACTTTGTCGCCAGACTCGGCGGGGATGAGTTTGTCGTCTTACTAAAAGATTTACAAGACGCCGATAAAGCAAAAGAAATCGCCTGGAAAATCATCACGCTCACCTCGGCTCCGATTGATTTAGACGTCGGTACCCAGACAGAAATTGGTGCCAGCATCGGCATTACTTATGTAGGCGATGCCGATTTCGATAAAAATGACGTAATGCGACAGGCAGATGACACTATGTATGCAGTCAAAAAATCGGGTAAAAATAATTATCGTCTGTACGATCCAGACGATAAATCCTAATTACCAGTACAACGGCGCGACCATCAGTTATTAAGATCGAAAGCAGATTTTCAGTTGGAACAGCAAGTGCCATCCGCGTTACTAATAGGCGATAGCGGCTAACAGAAAATTTGGATTGAAATTGGCGCTCAATTTTAAAATCAGACGTCCAATAAAAATGCGCCTCCCAAGCCAAAAAGTGCTCGGAAGGCGCATTTTTATTGGGCGATCGAATTTAACTCATATTTTCCATTAGACCGCTACCACTTCGCAAAAAACGCAGACGGCGTGCGGTCTTCAGAGGGATACCAACAGCGCGATTTGAGTGGGAACGCTACAGCGACAATTGCACCTTTGGCGAACTGCCTGGCGTTGTTCCAATGGAAAATCTGGGTTTAATTTTTACTAAAATTAAATTCGGCTCTCTCAATGGCTGGAGTCGGAAAAGTTAGGATTTCTGGGCAGGGTGCGCCATGCGCACCATGTTGTAATTAGACGGTTACCCCAAGTAGGTTGGTGCGCATGGCGCACCCTACAGGTGGTGCAATTATGATTTTCCGCTTATGTGACGACCGGAACGTATCAATACATCAACCAGCAGTGCCTACATCCCCCGGCTCATCCAAACCCAAATCTCCGTCCACACCTAACAGGCTCTGGGCAGAATCGGATGGTAATGCCTCTACCGACTTCAACTTTCTGGTCATTTGACGGGTGCGCACTTCTGCCTTGTCGATGTTGTCTGCGGCTCTGACCAGGGCGGCTTTGGTGGAGGCAAGTACGTCGCCAAATTTGCCGAACTCGGTCTTGACTGCGCCTAATACTTGCCAGACTTCTGATGAGCGTTTTTCTAATACCAAGGTACGGAAGCCCATCTGCAAACTGTTCAGCAATGCCGATAAAGTGGATGGGCCAGAGATGCTGACGCGGTAGGTGCGTTGTAATTCATCTGCCAAACCCGGGCGGCGCATGACTTCGGCGTACAGACCTTCGGTCGGTAAAAACAAAATCGCAAAATCGGTGGTTAGTGGCGGCGACAGATATTTCTCTGCAATGGTCTTGGCTTCGCCACGGATTGCGCGTTCTAATTCTTTACCTGCCTGCGCAACGCCTTCGGCATCTGCGCGCTCGGCGGCGTCAATCAAACGCTCATACTGCTCTTTAGGGAACTTGGCATCAATCGGCATCCAGACTGGTGCTCTGCCATCTTCTTTGCCTGGCAATTTCACTGCAAACTCTACCCGCTCTCCAGAGCCTGGCACGGTCTCGACGTTCTTGGCGTATTGCTCTGGTGTGAGCATTTGTTCCAACACCATTTCTAGCTGCACCTCGCCCCAGGTTCCGCGGGTTTTTACATTGGTCAGTACTCGTTTCAGATCGCCGACACCAATGGCTAATTGCTGCATTTCGCCCAGACCTTGATGCACTTTTTCTAAACGGTCTGAAACTTGTTTAAAGGATTCGCCCAAACGCTGCTCCAGCGTGGCATGCAGTTTTTCATCAACGGTCTTACGCATCTCTTCGAGCTTGGCGGCATTATCGTCTTGCAGATGTTTGATCTTCTCTTCCAGAGTCGCCCGCACTTCGGCCATGCGTAAGGCATTGGATTCGGTCAGCGTTGCCAGACTTTGGTTTAAGGTATCGCCAAACCGCTTCAGGCTAACTGCCTGTTCATCGCGCGAGTTTTGGCTTTGCTGTATCAACGCCAGCCGCACCTGTTCCAACTGCTGCGCATTGGATTCCGTCAGCTTAATCAGCTGCTGCGAAAATGCATCAATCTGATTATTTTGCAGAGTCGCTACGCTGGTTAATTGCGCTGCCAATGTTTGCTGAAGCTGAGAAAAATTCCCGCCTAATTCTTGTCTGGTCGCTTGTGCAGTGGATTGCACTTGCTCACGCAAAGACCGCTCGGAACGCTCCTGCGCCTGCTGCAATTGAGTTTGCTGCTGTTGTCCCTGTTGCAGTGATTGTTGTAATGCAAGCAGTTGAGGGCCGACATCGTTGCCGCTACTCCGTAATAAAACGAGCAAGTTAATCACTAGCAAAATAGCGAGCGTGATGAGCACCAAAATTTCTATCAAATTCATATCGTAGATTTTATTTATTGTTTGTTATAGATTCAGGCTTAGTGCATTAAATGAAGCAGGCGAACGTTTCATCTTCCCCCATCAAGGAAAAGATGCTTTTGAATCGAAATGGATGCCCCAATAGCGATTAGCCTTGCTTATTCCGCATCCAATCCGCCGTCTGATAAAACGACTGCATCAGATGTTGCTGCAAGTCCGCTGCGATCCCGACATCTTGCATTGCCCATGCCATGCAACGCAACCATTGATCGCGCTCGCTGCTGGCGATGGCATAGGGCAAATGGCGTGCGCGCAGGCGTGGATGCCCGAATTGCTCAATATAAAGATTCGGACCGCCCATCCAGCCGGACAAGAACCAAAATAACTTATCGCGTGAGCCATCCATTGGTATCGGATGCAAAGCGCGGATGCCAGCAAACTCGGGCTCTAGCTCCATCAAATCATAGAAACGATCTACCATTTGACGGAGTTTGTTGGCGCCGCCAATGAGTTCGTAAAGCTTGGACGCTTCCTCTTCCGGTTGAGTATCTTGCGTATTGCTGTTTGATTCTGTCGTCATTACTGTGAAATTTTTCTTAGGTGAAGAATGATCGTTACGAGGCGTTTTATGCAGGCGATTTAGCCCTCACGCAAACTCAATAAAGGTGGTTGATTCAGCACATTGCGCAAACCCAGCCAGCCACCGATTAGCGCGCAAGCAGCGCCGACAAATAGTCCTACGATCCATACTACCGGACTGAATTGCCACTCAAAATTAAAGCTGAAATGCGCCAGTGCCCAACCAATTGCCGATGCGCCGCTAGCGGCTAATACACCAGCCAATCCGCCGACCAGCAAAAACTCTATCCACTGTGCTTGCGATAATTGTTTGCGGGTTGCGCCCAAAGCGCGTAGCAAGGCCGCTTCGCGCATGCGCAGGTCCTGCGATCCGGCAAGTGCGGCGTACAACACCAGCACACCAGACGCGAGGGTGAATAGGAATAAAAATTCTACCGCCGTAATTACCTGATCGAGCACGCTTTGTACTTGCTTGAGCATCGCGCCAACATCGACCACCGTCAGATTAGGATAATCCAGCGTGAGCTGATTGACGAAGCGCTGATCGCTTTCCGGCAAATGAAACGCCGTTATCCAGGTTTGCGGTAAATCGACAACCGCTTTGGGATTGATGATCACAAAAAAGTTGACCCGCATTGATCCCCAATCTAGCTTACGCAAACTGGTAATCGGCGCAGTAATTTTTTGGCCGGCAACATCGAAGGTGAGCTTGTCGCCTAACTTTAATCCCAAAGTTTTGGCAATACCCTCTTCTACTGAGGCTTCTGGCTGTGTGTCTTGATACCATTTACCCGCGACCAATGTATTACTTGCGGGCATATCGGTCATGGTCGACAGGTTGAATTCTCGGTCGACCAAGCGTTTTGCACGATCGTCGGGATAAGTACTGTCGGTAATCGCCTTGTTGTTCACTTCAATTAGTCTGCCACGTATCATCGGGTAAAGCACGGGTTCGGCAACTTGGTTTAAGCGCGTAGCGACGTCGTTCTTTTGATCTGGCTGGATGTTGATCACAAATTGATTGGGCGCGTCTGCCGGAGTAGAGCTCTTCCAAGCGGTAATTAAATCGCCACGAACAACCGTCAGTAGCAACAACGCCATCAAGCCCAAGGCAAGCGACACGACCTGAATTACCGTAGCACCAGGACGACGTTGTAAGGCAGTGACAGCAAAGCGCCAAGCGGTGTTCGTGCTTAAGTTACGCAGCCGCTTCAATGATGCCACGCCCAACCAGGAAACGAGGGCAAATACTAGCAAACCGATCAAGAAACCACCCGCAGTCAGCAAACCCAGTTTGACATCACCAGCTTGCCATAATAATAGCCCGATAAACATGCCCAGTCCGAGCAAATAGGTCGCCAACGTCAGGGCTTGTGGTGCGTCTTGCTCACGACGAATGACGCGGTTATGCGGCACATTGCGCAGTTGCAAAATCGGTGGCAGTGCAAACCCGACTAACAAAAGTAAACCCGTTGCAATCCCTTGTAACGCGGGTTGCCAGGTGGCGGACGGTAAATCGTTCGAGACTAACTTACCCAGCCACTCCAGCAAAACATAATGTCCGGCAAAACCGACAATGACTCCAGCGGCGCTGCCGACAATACCGATCATTAAAAATTCAATCAGGTACATGCCAGTGACCTGGTTCTGCGTTTGTCCAAGACAGCGCAGCATTGCACAAGCGTCCAGATGACGTAGCATAAATCGCCGCGCTGCCATTGCCACTGCAACGGCGGCTAGCATGGCAGATAGCAAGCCAACCAGCGATAGAAATTGTTCAGCTCGATCTAGCGTGGCGCGCATTTCTGGCCGGCCTGATTCCAAAGATTCTAGCCGTACACCTTTGGTTTGATTGCGCTCGATTCCCTCTTGCAGCCATTTTTGAAATTGTGTAATCGCAGCCGCTGGCCCGGCCAGTAATAATCGATAAGTGACACGCGAGCCATTTTGGATCAGGTTAGTCGCGGTCAGGTCTGCCATATTCACCATCACACGCGGCGCAAAGTTCATAAAACCAGCGCCACGATCTGGCTCATTGGCAATCAGTTGTGTAATGTTGAGAGTTTTATCGCCGAGTTTGAGTTGATCGCCAATCTTCAGCTTCATGCTAATCAGCAATGCTGGATCAATCCAGACCGTGCCGGATGGCGGCACAATTTTGGTAATGACTTCAGCACCTTGCTGGGTCTGACTCAGTTTGAGATTGCCGCGTAACGGGTAGCCAGGTGTAACCGCTTTGAGTGAGACCAGCTTAGTAGCGACATTGTCACCCTCGCCTGCAATCGCCATGCTAGGGAAGACAACCGTCTCGGCCATCGTCAAGCCGCGTTTTTGTGCCTCACTGCGCCATGCCGGATTGATCGCCTGATCAGCACTGATCAACAAATCCGCCCCCAGCAATTGATGCGCATCGCGGTTGAGTCCGTTGCGCATCCGGTCCACAAAAAAACTGACTGAAGACAAAGACGCCACAGCGATCATCAAAGCAACTAACAGAAAGCGCAGCTCACCAGCCCGCCAGTCACGTAAGGTCATACGAAGCGAAAGACGTAACATCGGCACTTTCCAGTTAAAAACCGCAATATAGAAAAAATGGGGAGTATCTAAAATGGTTAGCCTATAGCCCAATAATTATATGGACAATTTAGCACAAGCAATCAATACACCTATCCAGTATCGTCACAAAGATACGACCAAATAGCATCCGCTATTCAGACAAAGCCTGCTGAAAATCATCTAGCAAATCTTGAGTATCTTCAATCCCTACCGAGACCCGGATCAGCGAATCTGCAATTCCCATGGCACCGCGCCGCTCTGCTCCCATTTCAAAGAAGATGGTGTGGGCGACCGGGATCACAAGTGTGCGAGTGTCACCCAGATGGGTTGCAGAAATTGCCAGCTTGAGGCGATTTAAATAATCGAAGCAATCAATCTCTGGCTTAAGCTCAAAACTAAATAATGCGCCGTAGGCTAAAAACAGCTCGCGTGCAATCGGATGCTGCGGGTGTGACGGCAAGCCCGGATAATGAACAACGGCGACGCGCGGATCGTTTTCCAACATCATCGCCAGTGCCATCGCATTGGCGCACTCGCGCTCCAGACGTAAAGCGATCGTCTCGGCACCAACGGCAATCTGGTGTGCCGCCTCGGGCGACAAGGATGCGCCAAAATCCCGCAAGCCCTTAGCGCGAATCTGGGTCATACCCCATTGCGGCGTTGGGAATTTTTTGAAATTCTGGGCAATATGGGGAAACTGGCTCCAGTCGTACACACCCGTGTCAGTCAAAGCACCACCGAGAACATTGCCGTGCCCCGCAATCGACTTCGTCAGTGAATTCACCACCAGACCCGCGCCCACGACTTTAGGGCGGAACAGGTAGGGCGAAGTCATTGTGTTATCTACGACAAACAAAATACCATGCTCCTTGCACAAGGCGCCGATACGCTTGAGATCCGCAATCTGAGTACGCGGATTGGCAATGGTTTCCACGAAGATAATACGAGTTGCGGGCGTGATCACGGCAGCGACATTTTGCACATTGGTCGCATCGACAAAACTAACATCAACGCCCTGTCCAGCAACCGTTTGCCACAAACTGTTGGTATTACCGAACAAGAAAGACGAAGAGACAACATGATCGCCTTGACGCAATAAAGCCTGAAACACGGCGCCAATCGCCGCCATGCCAGTAGCAAAACAAATACTGGAATGCCCGTCTTCCATCTTCGTCAGTTTGTCTTCCAAGGCAGAAACCGTGGGATTACCCTGACGACCGTAGCGATAACCAGATTGTTTCCCCTGAAATACTGCTGCAAGATCACGTGCATCTTTATAACCGAACAGCACGGACGTGTGGATAGGTTTGTGCACAGAGCCGTGCTCAATCTCTTTTTGACGGTCGTTATGCAGAATAGTAGTGGTGAAGCCGTACGATGCTTTTTCGCTCATGATGAAATGGATACTGTAGTGAGGGACTGCGTTAAAAAGGAACGCACTAAGGAATGCTGTAAGTTTAACCGAGATTCTTTGAGGACAGGCTAGTGTGAATACGCTAGCAGACGATCATCATGGCCGATGTCATTGCACATGACTTTGACTAAGGCGCCAAGTGTTGGAGGTTCGCAGACTACTACATGCGCCACAACAACAATCGTGCGCGATCCTTATTCAACATTAACTCACTTTTTCCCTGAAGCCTTGAATGAGGTGACTGCTTCTGAATATTCCCTGGAGGCTTTCAGTCGATCAAGATAACGAATTTTTCTTTTGCTACTTTTCGCTATCAAATAATCGGACAAACTGCCACGCACACCGCAATAGTTTCTGCATGTTGCACCGCCTTGCGGCGTATCCCTATCGGTAATCCGCAATTTGTTTGCCAAGGTAGATATTCTCAAGGTGCAGGCTGGTTCTCCTGCGAGTGGTGTTGTCGGATCATGGTAGACAAATTCACCGTTCTCTTCGCCTGCAATACCGTAGATACCACATGTATGACCGTTATAAAACTGCAGTTCGGCACGGAAATAGATGTGCGTCTGATCATATCGAACGATCTCAACAATATCTTCCGATTCATAAGGCTGGTCTGCCTCGCCTGGCGCTTTGCCAGGAGTGATCGTGCCATTCATAAAACGGTGCTTATACACACCCTCTATTTCGCTGATCGGATTACCGAACGCTGGCTCTGCACTCCAGGCGCTTGCGCTGAGCATCATTAAGAGGAAAAAGAGTTTCATGTTGTGGGAGCTTTAAAACAGGAATGTCGTAATTCAATTAATCGGTCACCACTTACAGACACCATTATCACTCAACTCAACATCACCGCTTTCAGAAAAACTCATCGTCGCTCCGGTACGTTTGTTTTTATAGACAAAATTATTGATCAGAGCGCCCTGGGTTGCGACTTCATACGTTCCGGTAATTTGGTCTCCGACGACTTCTAGCCAGATCGTCGTAAATTCTGCCGGGCGACCTGCGATCAATTCTTCGCTTGATGTCTTTTGGACTACCAGCGTGATCGGTTTTCCATTCTTACCATATTTGACAAAGGCACCGCTCCAGCCAGTTGCATCATCACCTACCGTGCTGAACTGTAGTTTGATCGCTTTTTTGCTGGCATCGGATGACAGACAGCGTGTTGAGAAAGGTGACACCTCTTTGGCGACGGACAAGCCCGGCAAGAATGCCAGCAATAGTAATGTAACTAGAATTTTCATTTTTACTTTCCGTTCTAGCGATTAATGATCTGGCACGGCTGTTGATTCAATACTGTCACTGTCTAAGCAAGTAAAAATTGCTCGATTAATTCTGCCAAAATTTCTGGCTGATCATGATGCAGCATGTGACCAGCGTTTTTTATCATTTCCTTTTGTAGCTTGGGGATATGCGCCAGACGCCGGTCAATCTCTGTGCGAGCTTCTGATTTTGGTCCCATCCAATGCCAGACATTGGTGTCGTCCGCCTCAAACCACAATACTGGCGCGGTGATTTTTTCCCAGCAGGCCATCACTTCTTCTACATGATAAAGCAAGGGACTGGTGAGTTTATGAGCGGGGTCGCCGAGGATTTCCCACTGACCCTCGGCATTTTGTTTAGCCCAGTGTTGCGATAAAAAATTAGCGCGTTCGTCGGACAACCGTGGATTCGTTTTTTGTAAGCGTCCTGCCACTTCTGCCTGGCTTGCATAAGTGCGCAGTACCGGTGTCTGGCGCAACTCATCCAGCCATTTTAAATAGCGACCTGGCGCCTGGCCTGGTGTGGTCACTGGCATGCCAAAGCCCTCCAGATTGACAAACTTTTTTATCCGCTCTGGTCGTACACCGGCAAAAATACCAGCGACATTTGCCCCCATACTATGTCCAATTAAATTGACAGCCTCGTCTGGGGAATAATGCTGCAAAATCGCATCCAGATCGCCCATATAGTCCGGGAACCAGTAACAATCAGCATTTGGCGTATCGGTTAAACCAAAGCCACGCCAATCGGGGGCGATGACGTGCCAATCTTGTTTCAGGCAGTCCACCACAAATTGAAAAGAGGCAGACACATCCATCCAGCCATGCAGCATGAAGATTTTAGGAGCGGATTCATCGCCCCAATGGCGCACATGGTATTGCAATCCACGGATGGCGATAAATTCGGAGCGGGAAGATTTGATCATGAGATTAAAATTTTGGGTGAACACATATCATCGCATTTCTCATCGACAATCATGCAAATTTTGGATTAGGATTGGTCTATAAGTCGATAGATAATAGCACGATCGTTCTATAAAAAACCGGAGACAGAATGACTAAGCAAAAAGCAATTCCAAAGATCGCAAAGATCGCAAACATCGGAAATGTAGATCATTATCAAGAGTTATATCAGCGTTTTCGCTGGGATGTACCGGGCGATTTCAATATGGCGCAAGTATGTTGCCAGCGCTGGAGTAAAGATAGCGAGCGCATCGCTATCCATTATGAAGATGCCGATGGCAATACAGCGACGCTAACTTACGCAGAATTACAGCAACAGGCAAATCAGCTATCCAATCTGTTGCGAGAGCAAGGTGTAAAACAGGGTGACATCGTCGCCTACATTTTGCCGCAACGTCCAGAGACTGCCATCACGGTGATGGCATGTCTGCAAATGGGTGCGATTGCAATGCCTTTATCGTTTTTATTTGGTCCCGAAGCATTGGAATACCGCCTACAGAACAGCGAGGCGGTTGCGCTGGTGGTAGATCAAAGCGGGATAGAAGCATATTGGCAAATCCGCGGTAGTTGTCCTGCGCTGACCACACTCATTACATTAAAGTGCGGCGCTGAAGATTGTCTGCGTTGGGAGAATACAATCCCGGAAATGTCAGATCAGTTTGATCCCGTCAAAACTGCCGCAAGCGACGCCGCCATTTTGATCTATACCAGCGGCACGACCGGTGCACCTAAAGGCGCGCTCATCCCCCACTCTGCGATCATCGGCAACCTGACAGGTTTTGTAGCCTCGCAAAATTGGTTTCCTCAGCCCAATGACGTGTTCTGGTCACCAGCAGATTGGGCCTGGACTGGTGGCTTGATGGATGCACTGCTGCCCTGCCTGTATTTTGGTCAACCTATCGTCGGCTACCAAGGACGCTTTACTGCTGAGACAGCGTTTTATTTATTGGAAAAATATCAGGTCACGAACACTTTCCTGTTCCCGACAGCGCTAAAAATGATGATGAAGGCTTGCCCAGAACCGCAACCGCAATACAAGCTCAAACTGCGGGCGATTATGAGTGCAGGCGAAGCAGTTGGTGATGCCGTCTTCAACTGGTGTCAACAATCACTGGGTGTCATACCGAATGAAATGTTCGGCCAGACAGAAATGAACTATATCGTCGGCAATAGCCATCTGCAATGGCCCGCTAAACCCGGTAGCATGGGACGTCCGTATCCTGGACACCGCGTTGCGATTATTGATGACGATGGTAATGAAACCGCTGTCAATCAAGTCGGAGAGGTAGCCATGCACCGCTACGATATTCATGGCGACCCTGATCCGGTATTTTTTATCAGCTATTGGAAAAACTCAGAAGCAACCAACAATAAATTTACCGGCGACTGGTGCAGAACAGGTGACTTAGCCTTGCGCGATGAAGACGGTTATCTTTGGTACCAAGGACGAGCAGATGATATGTTTAAAGCCGCGGGCTACCGCATCGGACCATCCGAAATCGAAAACTGTCTGGTCAAACATCCGGCAGTCGCCAATACCGCCGTCATACCCAAGCCAGACAAAGAACGCGGCAATATCGTCAAAGCATACATCGTTTTAAGCGCCGGTTTTATCGGCAGTGCAGAACTCATCTCAGAACTACAAGCGCATGTGCGAGGCAAACTGGCACCTTATGAATATCCGAAAGAAATCGAATTTATAGCGGCACTGCCGATGACGACCACTGGCAAAGTGCAGCGCCGTGTGCTGCGTTTGTTGGAGGAGGAACGAGCTAAGAAGTAGGTAAACATTGTGTTTGGTACATTTGCCTGCTGTTTTAACTATCTGATTTCATCTCTGTCGTTTTAGTCTCAGCAGGCAAAGCATCTAAATCATGGATGATTAATTTTGCGGCCTGATCAATCAATACATCGATTGCTTTGCCATACGTGGTATTTAAAAATGCACCGCTGCCAAACGCTTTGTCACGACCGATAATGACGTCTTGCTGCGCGATATTACTCAGTGTGTGGTGACTTAATAAGACACCTGTTGTGGTGTCATATAAATCAATATCCAAATCGATAAAGCGTCTTTTATTTTCGATCAAACCCAAATATTTTTTGTCGGTGATTACGCTATCGTCGCGGACTTCTCCAGAGATGACAAATTGGCTGTCATATTGCGTGCCCAATTGCCGCAATAATTTTATTGAGGGAACACCAACCTCGGTGTTAAAAGAAAGTAAGCCTGGCGAAATTTTAGTGACATATTTTCTGGATAAAGCGAGTCTGCTAATCAGCTCGCGCGGAAAACCATGTGCGATGTCATCAACATCCTCTAGCTTGGCTGATTTACTGACGACAAATGCGGTGGCCAGAACTTTTTTCTTTACGATGGGCTCAGTGACAGGTGCCTCCATCGCTGGCGCTGACATTGATGGGACGGTTTCTGCAGGAGTCAGATTTTGTATAGTTTTGCTTATGCTTTTTCCTGTGCTAGTTTGAGCGCTTACATCATTGAGGAACATGCAGAAAATCACGAGCGCCAACAACAGCATGAGGTAAGGTGCGAAGCAAAATCGGATCAGATTATTTTTCATCATGTCGCTCAAAAAACGAAGTTGAAAATCAAATACATGCGAACTTTGACCTGCATTTAAAAACTAACTTTAGCTTTGCAGCACCAAAAGTTCTTCTTCACTAAAGCCGGCAGCTCTTCTTGCATCCAGATTAAAAGGACCCCGCATTTGTGGCGCTTTGTATTGCAACGCCAATTGTGCGTAAGTCGCTACAGGCTCCAGATCACGCATCTCACAAAGATAGCCAAACCATCGATTTCCGATCATCACATGACCGATCTCATCGCGCAAGATAATGTCAAGAATCTCTGCGGCAGCAATATCTTTGGCCTGCGCCAGTTTGGCTCGCACGGCAGGCGTTGCATCAAGGCCACGCGCCTCCATCGTGCGTGGGACCAAGGCCATTCTTGCGAGCACATCTTCTTGTGTTTTTTCTGCTAGTTCCCACAAGCTATGATGTGCCGGAAAATCGCCATATTGATATCCCAAGCTAACCAGATGATCGGCCAGCATGCCAAAATGATAGGCCTCTTCTTGCGCGACCAGCAACCAATCCGAGTAATAATCCACGGGCATATCAGCAAAGCGCCAGATCGCATCCAAGGCAAGATTGATCGCATTAAACTCGATGTGCGCCAACGCATGGATCAGCACTGCACGACCTTCTACTGTGTTCATTGCGCGCCGCTTAACTTCCAGCGGCGGAACCAGCGCAGGCTTAGCTGGCCGGCCAGGAATCAATTGATTAGCGTGCAAGACTGTGGCGGCATCTAGCGCTACCTCTCCTCGTTGCCATGCAGCGCGCAGTCTGGCAGTACCTTCTGCTTTGGCCTTGGTATCAGGTTCTGCCAGCAAAGCTAACGCCGCTCTGCGCAAATCTGAAAATGAAGCCGCTCCCTCTAAAGTGGCCTTATCAGCAAAATCAGCAAAATTAGCAATATCAGCAGGTTTAGCAACTAGATTTGCAGTCGCATTTGTATTAGGGAACGATGGGTTCATAAGATGAGCGTTAAAATAGCGATAATAAATCATAGGACTTACGCAAAATTGTCCCAGCAAGGCGCAGCGACGACGACAGCCTTCAGTGCGGCTAGGCGCTGCAACACAGTTGGGGCGATTTTGCGTAAATCCTAAATCAGTCACCCTATTTTACGGAAAAATCATGACCATATACCAGTTAGGCGACATCGCACCTGAAATTGATCCCGGCGCTTACATTACTGACAGCGCCAATATCATCGGAAAAGTAAAGATCGAAGCAGGCGCCAGTATTTGGTTTGACGTCACCATCCGAGGTGACAATGAGCTGATTACCGTCAGTGAAAACAGCAACGTACAAGAGGGATGCATTTTGCACACCGATCCTGGTCATCCGCTGACGATAGGTAAAAATGTGACGATTGGTCATCAAGCCATGCTGCATGGTTGCACAATCGGTGAAGGCTCCTTAATTGGGATTCAGGCAGTCATTTTGAACGGTGCAAAAATTGGTAAAAATTGTCTGGTCGGCGCTGGCGCCCTGATCACTGAGGGAAAAGAATTTCCAGACAACTCTTTGATTATCGGCTCACCTGCCAAAGCGGTACGCACTTTAAATGAAGAAGATATTTTGCGGATGCACGGCAATACGTTGAATTATGTCCGCCGCGCCCAAGCTTATAAAACTGAATTGAAAAAGATCGGCTAACTAGCAACTATTTTCAGATTCAAGAGCAGATTAAAAACGTCGTCAAAGTAAAGAAACTTATGCAAGATACCCTACAAAAATTTATGTTCGAACACGCTGGCGTGCGCGGTGAATTAGTTGAAATTTCTAACGCCTGGCAACAAATCCAGGCGCGTCACGAATATCCCGCCGCCGTCAAAACCATACTTGGTGAGCTAACCGCCGCCTCTGCTCTGTTGTGTGCCAATCTCAAGTTTAACGGCACCATGATCATGCAAATTTACGGTGATGGTCCGGTCAAATTATTGGTGGTGGAATGCGATGCAGAATTGCGCATCCGTGCTACTGCCAAGTTATCACCAAACGCAGTGATTACCGACAATGCCAGTTTGACTGAATTAGTACATGCGAACGGGCAAGGTCGCTTTGTCATCACGCTAGACCCTAATGACAAGCTACCCGGTCAACAGGCATATCAGGGGATCGTGCCGATTGATGGCGATAGCATTGCTGGCATCATAGAAAATTACATGATGCGTTCTGAACAGTTAGATACCAAACTTTGGCTGGCGGCGGATGACAAGATTGCCAGAGGCATGTTGCTGCAAAAACTACCGAAACATGGCGGCATAGAAGCCAAAGTGGAAGATGAGACAGAAGCCTGGAATCGCGCTATCTCATTAGGTGGCACACTCAAACAAGATGAATTGCTGACGACCGATATCGAAACTTTATTGCATCGATTATTTTGGGAAGAAACCATCCGCATTTTTGATCCGCAACATCCACAATTCCACTGCAACTGCACCCGTGAAAAAGTCGGCAATATGCTGCGCATGCTGGGCGAGCCTGAGATTAATACCGCCATTGCAGAATTAGGACGACTCGATATTAATTGCGATTTTTGCGGTAAGCACTATGGCTTCGATCAGGTCGATTGCGCACAATTATTTGTGGCGAACACCTTAGCTGAAGCGACTAGCGTAGCGAACGACAGCAAGCATTAATTATTTAATCCCGCACGATTTTTCATCAAAATATCAGGTGAATTTAATTTAGGCTTAATATACTCCCCCCATATTTACTAGAAATGACCTTAATGACCAGAGAATACCTGGACAATTAAAAGTACTGGTGGGGAGTAATTAAAATCAATGCCAAATCAGCGATGTAGAATTTATCGGCGGATTCGTCTAAAAAGCGTGAGTAGAGTGTAACTGGAATACCGTTGAAATTAGCGGCAAGCTAATGATTTATAGATGGTGCCGTTTTTTCTTTTGGCGGTTTTGGATCGTTGAGGTTCGATGTTTGCGCAGATGACGCTGCGTTTAAGATTTGCACGAAGATCTCGTCTTTTTTAATCATGCCCAGTTCAAAGCGCGCATGTTCTTCTACTGCGCCTGTGCCTGTTTTTAAATCTTGTACTTCTGAGTCGAGCTTGCTGTTCCGCTCTTTCAACTCATCATTATGCTTTTGAGCTTGGGTAACTTGTTTATCTAACTCCCATACACGCAACCAGCCGCCTTTACCCAACCAGAGCGGGTATTGTATGAGTAGCAGCAGCGCTGTAAGTGATAACGCGATCAGACGCATCAGTATTTAGAAATATAGGTTAAAAAACGAACATTGAATTAAACCGAGATTAGTAAAAAGGGGAACGCCGTTCCCCTTTTTTGCATCTTCTTGCAGCTTATTTCAGATTATAAAAAGCATCACGACCAGGGTAGCTGGCAATGTCGCCTAAATCTTCTTCAATACGCAGCAATTGATTGTACTTTGCCATACGATCTGAACGAGACATCGAGCCAGTTTTAATTTGCAAGGCGTTCATACCAACAGCGATATCCGCAATGGTGCTGTCTTCTGTTTCGCCAGAACGATGCGAAATAACAGCGGTATAACCAGCACGTTTTGCCATTTCAATCGCAGCAAACGTCTCAGTCAAAGTACCGATTTGATTGATCTTGATCAGGATAGAATTAGCGATTCCTTTTTGAATGCCTTCTTTCAAAATCTTGGTATTGGTGACAAATAAATCATCGCCAACGATCTGTACTTTTTTGCCCAGACGTTCCGTCAGAATCTTCCAACCGTCCCAATCGCCCTCTGCCATACCGTCTTCAATCGAGATGATAGGATATTTATCGACCCAGGTAGCGAGTAAATTAGTGAAATCCGCTGATGACAACGTCAGACCTTCGCCTTCAAGATGATATTTACCCTCTTTGTAGAACTCACTTGCGGCACAATCCAGACCCAACGCGATTTGTGTACCTGGCTCGTAGCCAGCCGCCTCAATCGCTTGGATAATCATCTTGATTGCTTCTTCGTGGTTATCGACGGAAGGTGCAAAACCACCTTCGTCGCCCACAGCCGTGGTCAAACCTTTGTCGTGCAAGATTTTTTTCAGTGCATGAAAAACTTCAGCACCGTAACGCACCGCTTCGCGGAAGGATGGCGCGCCAATTGGAATAATCATGAATTCCTGGATGTCCAGGTTATTGTCTGCATGCGCGCCGCCATTGATGACGTTCATCATTGGCACGGGCAACTGCATTGCGCCAGAACCGCCGAAGTAACGATACAGCGGCAGGCCCGCCTCTTCTGCGGCTGCTTTGGCAACCGCCATTGAAACTGCCAACATGGCATTTGCACCGAGACGCGCTTTGTTTTCTGTGCCATCCAGATCGATCAGCGTGCGGTCAAGGAAGGCTTGTTCGTTCGCATCCAGACCCATGATCGCTTCGGCGATTTCGGTATTGATATGTTCGCAGGCTTTTAAAACGCCTTTGCCGAGGTAACGAGATTTATCGCCATCACGCAGCTCTATCGCTTCACGAGAACCAGTTGATGCGCCGGACGGTACAGACGCACGCCCCATGACGCCGGATTCCAGCAATACATCACACTCAACTGTTGGATTGCCGCGCGAATCAATAATTTCACGACCGATAATATCAACGATAGCACTCATTCATTTCTCCTAAACATGCAATATAGTGAACAAACTATTTAAATCGGATTTACGAAAAACCGCCCTAGCTGCGTTGTAACTCCTAGCTGGGATAATTTTGCGTAAGTCCTGTTAAAAAATATTTGCCAATACGCTAGTAAGCGTCTTGACTAAGCAAAACTAGACTCAAGGAATCCATTCTTTTTAACGACGCGATCCAACTCGATCAATGTAGACAGCAATTCTTTCATACGACCTAGCGGTACCGCATTTGGGCCATCTGACATTGCTTTGGACGGATCTGGATGGGTTTCCATAAACAAACCAGAAATACCCACCGCCACCGCAGCACGCGCCAGTACTGGCACAAATTCACGTTGACCACCTGAGGTCGTACCCTGACCACCTGGCAATTGTACAGAATGCGTCGCATCAAATACCACCGGACAATTGGTCTCACGCATGATTGCTAGGGAGCGCATATCAGATACAAGATTGTTGTAGCCGAATGAGACACCGCGCTCGCACGCCATAAAATTATCCTCAAGCAGACCGGCAGATTTTGCTGCGGCACGTGCCTTGGCGATGACATTGACCATGTCATGTGGCGCAAGGAACTGCCCTTTTTTAATATTGACTGGCTTACCAGAACGGCCACAAGCCTCAATAAAATCAGTCTGACGACATAAAAAAGCAGGCGTCTGCAATACATCAACCACCGCAGCAACTGCCGCTATCTCATCAATCGCATGGATGTCTGTCAGCACCGGGACCTGCAATTGTTTTTTAACATCAGCCAAAATCTCTAAACCTTTTTCCATTCCCAAACCACGGAAACTAGAACCTGACGAGCGATTGGCTTTATCAAAAGACGACTTATAAATGAAAGGGATACCTAAAGCTGTCGTCATCTCTTTTAAAGCACCTGCTGTGTCAAGCGCCATTTGGTGCGACTCGATAACACAAGGACCTGCGATTAAGAAAAAGGGCTGATCCAGACCAACATCAAATCCACAGAGCTTCATAATTATTGTCCGTTCGCTTTTTGGTTTGCCAATTTGTGCGCAATAGCAGCTTTAGCAAAGGAGATAAATAGCGGATGTCCCTCACGCGGCGTCGATTTAAACTCAGGGTGATATTGCACACCAAGATACCAAGGATGTGAATTTGGACCTGTACGTGGCAACTCCATGATTTCGCATAAATCTTCGGTTGGCGTACGCGCAGAAACGATCAGTCCAGCTTGCTCAACACGTGCCAGGTAATGATTATTGGCTTCATAACGATGACGGTGACGCTCAGTGACGACATTGCCATAAATCTCTGATGCCAAAGTATTTGGCTTGACCGCACAAGTCTGTGCGCCCAGACGCATGGTACCGCCCAGATCAGAGTTTTCATCACGGGTTTCTACCTTGCCGTCATGATTTTGCCATTCGTTAATTAATGCGACGACTGGCTGTTCTGTCTGCTGATCAAACTCGGTTGAGTTTGCTAATGTCAAACCAGCTTTGTTACGTGCGTATTCAATTAAAGCGACTTGCATACCAAGGCAAATACCGAGGTAAGGGATTTTGTTTTCACGTGCATAACGGGCTGCAATAATTTTGCCTTCTACACCGCGCTTGCCGAAACCACCCGGAACCAAAATCGCGTCGTACTTTTCTAATGCGCCAGTACCTTTTGCTTCGATTTCTTCTGAATCAACGTACTCGATATTCACACGACTTTCGGTATGAATACCCGCATGACGCAAAGCTTCAGTCAAGGATTTATACGATTCAGTCAGGTCGACATATTTACCGACCATACCGATGGTGACTTCTTCTTTTGGATTTTCTAATGCATAAATCAGTTTGTCCCACATTTCCAGATTGGCTGGTTTTGGTGACAAAGCAAGTTTTTCACAAACGATACGATCCAGACCCTGGTCATGCAGCATTTGTGGAATCTTGTAAATCGTGTCCGCATCCCAGACAGAGATGACACCCTCTTCCGGCACGTTAGAAAACAAGGATATTTTTGCGCGCTCATCATCCGGGATAGGGCGATCGGCACGACACAGCAAAGCATCTGGAGAGATACCTATTTCACGCAGTTTTTGTACGCTGTGCTGTGTTGGTTTGGTTTTTAATTCACCGGCAGAGGCCAGATACGGTACCAAAGTCAAATGCACAAATGCTGCAGCATGGCGGCCAGCACGCAAACTTAATTGACGTGCAGCTTCAAGGAAAGGTAAAGATTCAATATCGCCAACCGTGCCACCGATTTCGACCAGTGCTACGTCAAAACCATTTGCACCGCGATGGATGTAATCTTGGATTTCGTTAGTGATGTGCGGGATAACCTGAACAGTTTTGCCCAGATATTCGCCACGACGTTCTTTGCGGATCACGGATTCATAAATCTGCCCGGTGGTGAAGTTATTCACCTTTTTCATTTTGGCAGTAATGAAACGCTCATAGTGTCCCAAATCGAGATCAGTCTCAGCGCCGTCGTCGGTGACGAAAACTTCACCGTGCTGAAACGGGCTCATGGTGCCTGGATCCACATTGATGTAGGGATCAAGCTTGAGCATGGTAACTTTGAGGCCGCGAGATTCAAGAATCGCAGCAAGGGAGGCGGCAGCAATGCCTTTGCCTAGGGAGGACACGACGCCCCCGGTAACGAATACAAACTTAGTCATTGCAGAAGGTGCCAGACGGCACGAGCGGGAAATTCGAATTATACCCCAAACAGCGCCGCTCTCCAACGAGTCATGAAAAAATCATGACTCAATTATTCAAGAATTACATCGCATAAAAGAATTGCAAGCGAGCAAAGCTCTGAGCACCGATACTATTAGAAAGCTCTTTAATTTCATTACTGCGCCGCAGCACAGATGCACTTATGCCATAAGCAGGAGTGCGCCAAAAATAACCTAATTCAAGCTCTCCAACTGATCGCTTTGGCGTGATACCCGTATTTTGTTCATCACGTTGATGATTAAAATAACCGCCTTGAAGCGTGGCGTTATAAGCGACTTCCTTGGCCTCTCCTCTTAAAAATGCATAGTGTGCAGGCTGTTGCGGCAAGGCATTAAGCGCACCGACACGCAAAGTCATATCGGCACCTACATCGGTAAAAATGTTCCCAAATCGAGCCTTGATTCTGGGACTAATATCCACGATTGATGAAGCCGTCCAGCGCAGTGGCGTCCATTCGCCAGACAGAACAAAACCTGGCTCGTTGGACACTTGAGTACTCCAGGCTTGCGGCAACGGCTGCTTAATAATTCTATGTAAATTGTTTTGCGTCCAGGCACCGCCCGCGCAAGGCCCTAGACAACCAAGCTCTAATCCTACTTTGCTGTCTTGGCCTTCTGTATTAGCTACCTCACGATAAATTCCGCCAAATAACCAACCAGCATAGGGGTGATCGTTTTTCGGGATTTGCGCAGGTGTCAGCTTGATATCAGACGCCGTATATAAATCTTGTCCGACTTGCCAGGTATAGCTAACTTCTTGATTTGACGTCTTCAGAAAAAAAGTTTGCGATAAATGATTGCCGCTAGTATAAAAACGATCTTTATCGGTCAGTAACAAGCTATCGTTATCAATCGTTATTTGCAAAAATGCGCTTCCTTTTGCATGTACATCTTGCCATTCACTCCACGACAAATCACTTGCCTGAGATTGAACAGAGCTAAGCGCGCTTAAGACAAACAAAGATAGGCACAGATTGTTTTTGCTTAAAATTGACATCATATTAAATTAGCTAAAAAAGATAAAAAAAACTAAGGCGTCTGAGCCAAGCTTGATCCTATAGTCTATTGACTAAACTCTACGCACTACCAATCAGAGACAAAATCATCGCATGGGTCGCCGCAGCTGTTTGTGCTGGCGACTCCATCGGGATTAAATGTCCGCCAGCGATTTGCACAAAATGATTACCGACCAATTTTTTAGTCGCATCCAAACCCGCTTGTTTGCACTCCACTGACTCAGTACCACCGACAAAACCAACAGGCACATCCAAACCTGTGCGAGCCAGATAACCAAGGCCATGCGGCAAAGTGGAATAAATGGCCGTCTCCACCTCACGCGTAAAACGCAAAGTGACACCATCACCATGCTGATTCGGTGTGATGCCCGCATTAATGTAATCACGCAGCACCTCTGGCGGCCAAATGGCGAACATTTCTTTGCTGGCAAAATGTTGATATGCCTCCTCAGCATCTTTCCACTGATTTCTGCGTTTTTCTGAAAAACGAGAAGGCGAGAATTTTTTATCTATACCTAAAGCTTTAAACCAATGCAACAACATCGCACGCCAACCAGCCACCAATGGCGAGTCTAATAACACTACACAACGGACTAAATCCGGTCGCGCTTTTGCGGCCATCGTCGCTAACATTCCACCCAGAGAATGCCCCACCAAAATAACCGGCTCTTGATAACTAGCTTGCAGGGTATCAACTAATTCTTGCACTAAATACGGCCAGCTATCCGTCACAGGATAAGCAGGATTATGTCCATGTAAAGGTAAAGCCCGTACATCGTAATGCTGACGTAAATGCTCAAAAAAAACGCGATAGGTCCCGGCTGGAAAACTATTAGCATGAGCAAAATGAAGCGCAGGCTTAGTTAATTCCCTCAATTCTGTAGATTCTGTTGGCATAAGATAAGTGGTAAGTCAGTAGGTAGGGCAATCACCTTTGATACCAATAACGACGATGCTCGCTACGATATTCAGAAAAGCGCAATTCAGTGCCGAATTGTAATGTGATTGCACCAGCCTCGTCTGTTCTTAGACGTTTTATTCCAAAATCGGCATATCGTTGAAATACTTCTGGTTTGGGGTGATGGTAACGATTTAAATAACCGACCTGAAATACTGCTAACTGAGGCTGCACTGTCTGTAAAAATGCGGGAGTGGAAGACGTCCCGCTACCGTGATGCGGTGCGAGCAATACATCGGCATGCAATTTAGCTGGGATGCTATTCACCAGCTCATCTTCTTGAATTGCCTCGATATCACCCGCCAACAACATCGAATGGGTTTTGGTAGAAATTTTTAAAGTACAACTACGGGCGTTTGGCTTCCACTTCTGGCTTTCATAACTGGCTGGTGCTGGCTGCAAAACCTCAAAATTTACACCGTCCCAAGACCACGCTTGCCCAGCTAAACAACGACGATGATTTATGGCAGCCAAAACCACAGGGCTATCACTAGCTAATGAACTACTCACCCACGTAATTTGCATCTCTTTAAAAATACTTAAAGCACCACCAGAATGGTCGCTGTCATTATGCGAAATCATCACACCATCCAAAGATGAAATCCCCCTCGCGCGCAAGTAAGGCACGATCACGCGACTACCTCCGTCCGACTCTGGCGAATATGAAGGACCGGTGTCATATAACAAGCGATGGTGAGCTGTCTCTATCAGCAGACTCATACCCTGCCCTACATCCAGTGCGGTTACCGTCATTTCACCTTCAAGTGGCTGACTTGCCTGGTGTAAAATTAATGGCAAACAACAGAAAATACCCAGCCAGCGCAAAGGCCAACCACGTGGTGCCAGTAACCATAAAATACCTAGCATCGCCACCCCAGCCATCCATAGCGGCGGCATTGGCGTAGTAAATACCGCAAAACTTTGGGTGCTTAAATAATCTAAAAATCGGGCAAGAAACTCGACACAAACATGCGCAAGCTCCAGCACCCAAGAGCTCATCGGTGCAGGTAACACGCTACCCAATAAAGCGAGCGGAGTCACGACAAAACTGACTAAGGGAATCGCCAGCATATTTGCGATCGGGCCTACAAAAGATAGCTGTCCAAACAGTAATAAGGTCAAAGGTACCAAGCCAATGGTCACCACATATTGGGTGAAGGTCGCGGCACGCAACATGCTAAATAGACGACCACGCCAGCTGACTGGTTTTGAAGAAGAAATACGACCAACAGACGCAAATAAAATAATCCCAACCGCACCGAACGACAACCAAAATCCCGGCCACAATACCGCCCAAGGATCAAGCACCACAACCACACCCAAGGCTAAACAAAGCACATGCGAAATACTCGTCAGACGTCCACACCACAAGGCCAGTGCAACCACACTCAGCATGTACAAAGTGCGTTGTGCAGGCACACCAAATCCTGCCAAAGCGACATAGGTCAGTGCCATTAACACACCCGCTAATGCTGCCGCTTTTTGCGCAGGTAAGTGAATCGATAATGGTTTTTTTAAAACATGACTAAGAAAAAATGAATGACGCCATAACCAATAGATCAAGCCAGCAAACAAACCCGCCACCATCGTAATATGCAACCCTGAGATAGAGAAAAGATGCCCTACCGACGTTCTGTTGAACACTTTCCAGTCAGATTGCGCGACCTCGCGCTGGTCACCCACCACCAACGCCACCAGCACGCCGGCATAAGTGTGCGCAGGCAAAGCTGCATGGATACGGGCACGCAAAGCTGCTCTGCCGCGCTCAACCAGATTGCCAATACTCCATACAAATGGCGTTATACGCTGATTGGAGTTAGCCACTGTATTAGTCGGTGAATCAGTCACTGAATTAGTCACCGAATCAGTCAGTGCAGGATCAGTCACCATAGGATCGGCAAGCACTAAATTATTACTAGCCAAGCTATTGCGTACCGTTCCGGTAGCGCGTAAGCCTTGCTCCAGCAGCCACACCTCATAATCAAAAGAATCAGGATTTGCGTTGCCATGCGGTCGCTTCAGACGGACAGTCAGCCGCCAGCGTTCTCCCGGCTGCACCGCAGCGACGGTACTATTTGATGATCTGAGAGGTGCATACCAGGACAAGGCAATTTTAGATGGCACGACTGGTTTTTGCTCATCTCCATCACTACCGGCAAGAACTTGCTCCACCAAAAAATTGAAGCGTACTCCCTGTTCGAATTGAAATGGCAAGCTGTCTATCGTACCAACCACAGTGATATCTTTGCCCTCCCAAACGTTGGGTAATTCTTGCGCTAGATAAAAATGGGCAAACGTGCTTGCCCATACAAAACCCAAGCCAGCGGCACCTACACATTTAGCGCATAAATTGAAGGCGCGATAAAAAACTGAAGAAATAATCCGCTCAGAAAGCCATGAATTGATGATAGGACTCAGCAAAGAATTGAGCACTATGCACATCAGGCTAATCACCGCCAGCACAGTCAAGTCAAAACTGTCCAGCAGCGCCGCCTGTTGCTGCAAGCAAGCAACACCAATGACAAAACTGATGATCGCTGCCCGCATCGTTTACGCTAAGAGTGAACGAAGTGAGCGCGGCAACCGGGGTAAAACTTCCAGCGCGTTGGCGGTAGACTGCGCGGCAATTTGCATGGTCGTCATCCCGCGCAACTCTGCCAATACTGCACCGATCTGCGGTAATTCTGCTGGGCTATTGATCGCTGGGTGCAACCAACTGGGAGAGATATCCGGCGCATCTGTTTCCAGCACGATGGCAGACAGCGGCAAGTTGCTTGCCATGCGCCGGATCTGAAGAGCGCGGGTATAAGTCATCGCGCCGCCAAAGCCCAGTTTAAAATTTAAATCAATAAACGTCTGCGCCTGCTGCTGGCTGCCATTAAATGCATGCGCAATGCCGCCAACGACTTTAATTCTGCGTAAATATTTGAGTATCTGATCTTGCGATCGTCTGACATGCAACAACACCGGCAAGCCAAAATCACGTGCGATTTTTAATTGCTCGACATAAAAAAATTCCTGCTTTTCGCGCAGGGGACTTTGGGTTAACGCCGGCACAAAAAAATCTAAGCCGATTTCACCGATTGCCACAAACCGCGTTATTGCGCCGTCCTCTGTAATGCCTACATCACGTGACATGATTGTTAACACCTTTTCACGCAATAGCTGCAAATCACTCTCTTGCGAAGTCGGTACAAACATTGGATGAATACCCAGGGCATAAAAGCAATCGCTGCGTTGCTGCGCCAGGTTTTTCACCGCCTCAAAATTACTCGGATGAATAGCAGGAATCACAATCGCCGACACGGCTTTTTGTGCGGCAGCATCAGCCACCGCTAGCGACGCGCCATCGAATTCCATCGCATCTAAATGGCAGTGCGTGTCTATCCACATGGCATTGCCTTGGCTTGATCTTGCTTTTGATCTTGATATGCAGGATGAATTGGATTTGGGAGCATCCTAGGATTATACCGCCTGATCTTGCTAACTAATCATCGATACCCAGAGGAAAAATAAATCATATCGTCAATGAACTTCTAACGATTTCGCAACAAGCATTATAAATATACTGGTAGTAGGTATATTTATATTGTCCATATAATCATTGGACAATACAGCATTTATTAAAAAATATTAGGGGAGTATATTGAATTAGTATTGAAAGTAATATTTGACGAGAGATGCAAAATCTTCCGCACCAAGATGACTACCAGAGATTGATATAAAAACGCAACCTCTGGCAGCTCTAACTCTCTAAGGCTTACCTCAGCAATAATTTAGCTCAGCAGCAATCCAGATGCTCCTCATGATCCGCTACGCTTGCTCGTAAGAGTTTGGCGGCTTGTACCATGTTTTCTAACGCAGCCATTGTCTCAGGCCAGTCGCGAGTCTTCAGTCCACAGTCTGGATTTACCCAAAGCCGGCGGTCTGGTAAAACGCTGCGCGCTTTTTGCAGCAGCCTTTGCATTTCGCTGACCTTGGCTACGCGTGGCGAATGGATGTCGTAGACGCCCGGGCCGATATCGTTGGGATAAGCAAAATCGCCAAAACCATCTAGCAATTCCATATCCGAGCGCGAGGTTTCTATCGTGATGACATCGGCATCCATGGCGGCGATCCAAGGCAAAATATCATTGAATTCTGAGTAGCACATGTGGGTGTGGATTTGCGTATCATCGGGCACGCCGGATGCGCTGATTTTGAAGGCACGTACTGCCCAATCCAGGTACGCGGGCCAATCGCTGCGGCGTAATGGCAAGCCTTCGCGGAAAGCGGGTTCGTCAATTTGTATCATGCCGATGCCTGCTTTTTCCAGATCACAGACCTCATCACGTAATGCCAATGCAATTTGCAAAGCGGTCGTAGCGCGTGGCTGGTCGTCGCGTACAAACGACCATTGCAACATCGTCACGGGGCCGGTCAGCATGCCTTTCATGGTTTTATCCGTCAGACTCTGGGCATAGGCGCTCCAGGCGACTGTCATGGCTTCTGGTCGATACACGTCGCCATAAATAAATGGCGGCTTCACACAGCGGGAACCATAACTTTGCACCCAGCCATTTTGTGTGAAACCATAACCCCACAGCTGCTCACCGAAATATTCCACCATGTCGTTACGTTCTGGCTCTCCATGCACCAGCACATCAATGCCCAGTTGCTCTTGCTTCTCTACCACCAGACTGATCTCAGCACGCATAGTGTCTAGATAATCCAGATGACTGAGGTCGCCACGCTTGTAAGCCGCGCGCGCTTGCCGGATCTCTTTCGTTTGTGGGAAAGAGCCTATCGTCGTGGTTGGGAACAAAGGCAATTGAAAACGTGCCTGTTGCTTCACAATCCGCTGCGGAAATGCACTTTGGCGTTCTGCGTCCGCCGCGGTAACGCCAGCGACTCTTTGCTTGACTAAAGGATTGTGAATACGGGTCGAGGTAGCACGTTTATGGATGGCGATTTGCGATGCAGTAAAGTGGGCAATGACCGAGGCTGCTTGTCCGTTTAAGGCTTGTTTTAAGGCGACAATCTCATCGAGCTTTTGTGTCGCAAATGCGAGCCAGCTTTTTAAGTCAGCATCGAGCGCTGTCTCGGTCGCCAGATCGACTGGCACGTGCAACAGAGAGCAACTGGATGAAATCCATAACTGATCGCCTAATTGCTTTTGCAGTGGTTGCAATTGCTTGAGTAAGACTGATAAATCCGCACGCCAGATATTGCGACCGTCGATCACTCCCGCAGATAACACGCGTGCTTTTGGCCACGTTTGCGCCCCATTGGCGAAAAAGTCCGCCAGTTGTTGCGGCGCTCTCACCAGATCAAGATGAACACCCGCTACCGGCAATTGATGCAATAAATTTGCATAGTCTGTTACCGCCTCAAAATAGGTTGCCAGCAAAATTTTTGGTGCCGTCTTTGCCAGCGCGACATACGCAGGCTGAAACGCTTTTTGCCATTGCTGATCCAGATCTAGCGACAAAACCGGCTCATCGATTTGCACCCATTCCACCCCGGCAGCTTGCAAGCGCGCCAGGACTTTTTGATAAGCCGGAACTATCTTGTGCAGTAAATCAAGTTTATGCTGAAGCTGTTTACCTGCGTCGCCTTTGATCTTGCCCAGATAGAGCAAAGTGATCGGCCCGATCAACGTCACCTTGGCGACATGTCCCAATTTTTGGGCTTGTGCAAGCTCATCAAATAACCAATCAACGCCGCCATCAAAGCGGGTATCAGTAGTCCATTCTGGCACCAGATAATGATAATTAGTATCAAACCATTTGGTCATTTCCATCGCGACATTGGCGCTATTACCGCGCGCGGCGCTGTAATAATTTTCTAAGGACAAAGCCTGCGGATCAAAACCAAATCGTGTCGGCAAAGCACCCAGTAATGCCAGCGTGTTTAAGACCTGATCGTACCAGGCAAAGTCGCCGACGCTAACATAATCCAGACCGGCTTGCTGCTGCACACCCCAGTGTCGCGCCCGCAAATCAGTGCCGATATCTTGTAAGGCCTCTTCGGACAATTCTTTACGCCAGAACGCTTCTTGCGCAAATTTCAATTCACGCTGCGCACCGATGCGCGGAAATCCCAAAATATGTGCTAATGCCATGACAACTCCTTTTATCTAAGTGTTGTCATGATGGTGCAACGTCGTTTATGATTCAAACGATAAATTTTAAGAATCAACTTGAATTTCACTAATAGTAAAAACCGTTTATGCAATCAATTCTGGAAGTCCGGCACCTCAAAACCCTGCACGCTTTGCGTGAGGCTGGCAATCTGTTGCGCGCTGCAACACTGTTAAATGTGACGCAATCTGCGCTGTCGCACCAAATCAAATTGCTGGAAGAGCACCACGGTAGCGCCTTGTTCGAACGCAAATCGACACCGATACGTTTTACGCCAGCAGGAGAACGACTGCTACAACTGGCCGACGCGGTGTTGCCACAAATCGCCAATACCGAGCGAGACCTCGCACGTCTAGCGCAAGGGGTTGCCGGGCAATTACGCATCGCGGTGGAATGTCATACGTGTTTTGACTGGCTCATGCCTGCGATGGATTTATTCCGTCATCGCTGGCCAGAAGTCGATCTGGATATCGTCTCCGGTTTTCAGGCAGATCCGGTTGGCCTGCTGTATAGCAACCGTGCCGATGTGGCGATTGTGGCTGAGATTGATCATGATGAGAGCGTCAGCTACCACCCATTATTCCGGTTTGAAATCGTCGCGCTACTCGCCAAAGACCATTTGCTGGCAACTCGCGATTATCTGGTGGCGCAGGATTTTGCGACCGATACGTTAATTACCTACCCGGTACCCGATGAGATGCTAGACATCGTGCGGCAAGTGCTCAAGCCGGCTGGCGTCGACGCAACAAGACGCACGACAGAACTTACGGTCGCTATGTTGCAACTGGTCGCCAGCAAACGAGGCATCGCCACACTACCGGTTTGGGCGGCACAAAATTATGTGAATCGCGATTATGTTCTGCCTAAACGGATCACTGCTGACGGCTTGACGGGCAAACTGTATGCGGCTTGCTTACCAGAACTGGCGGACAAAGCGTATTTGACTGACTTTGTGAAGACGATACGAGAAAGCAGTTATTTGAATTTACAGAGCATCGAGTTGATTTAATTCTGATTGATTTCACTCTAGTAGATGCAATGCGTTTATTGCGGAGATTATTTGCAAGCCTCCAAACCATTTTTGTACTCGGTGCTACACTTTTATTTTACTGGACGTGAGACAACACACCATGACGCATATACCCGACACCTTACTCAATTTAGGCAAAATCACCAGCGAACAGTGCGACGTGACGTTCGCCACGCGTGAGCATCAGACCAGAGAGCCGCACACACCCCCCACGCCGATTTATGTGATAGTCACCGAGGGCACGATGTTTGTCGCCAGTGGTGGTGAAGAAAAAGCGTTTCATGCAGGCGAATGGTGCGTGATTGATGCGGGCGTAGAACACGCGGAACGCTTTGCAGAGAAAACTTCGACTATCGTGTTCTGGGTTAAAAACTAACCATGTCGGTCTGAGCAAAGCAACAAATAAATATTATGCTTGGTTGATATGGGCGAATAAATAGAACGAAAACCGGTCGTATTCCAACTGCAATGACTGCAAAAAATCCTCGATAGAATCTAGCTGACGGACTTTAATCGCTTGATTGATCTCATGCGCAAAATGGCGAGCCGGATCAGCGTTGAAATTACCAAATAATCCCGCCAGCGAGTGTGCATTGAGCTGTAACGTCACAAGGTCCCGGCTAACCCATGCATCCTTCATATCACTCAATTGTTTTGGTGCATGCGTTAAAAAGTGTTCTGCGATCAAACTTACTACTTCAGCGTCCGCACTACTTATTGCGGCATGATAATCAAAATATCCCGATTCAAACGACTCCATACCAGACTTCTTTTTTTCGGTACTGATATCGTCCGCTGGAGAGCCATATGACAAGGCTAACTCTGATTGACGCGGAAAATGCTTGGCAAGGATTTGCTTAAAAATATCTGCTTTAAACGGTTTAGACAAATAATCATCCATACCATTTGCGATACAAATTTCTTGATCTCCCTCTAATGCATTCGCAGTCATCGCAATAATTGGGATATGAATATGATGTCCTTGCTCTCGTTCACGAATTTTTTTAGTCGCCTCAAAGCCTCCCATCACGGGCATTTGTAAATCCATCAAAATGACATCAAATGTCAAACTATCGTACAACTCCAAAGCTTCTTTGCCATTGTTAGCTACCCAAACCTGATGACCCCATTTCGCCAATAAAGCAGTTGCCAATGCTTGGTTCGAGAAGTTATCTTCAGCAAGTAATATTTTTAAGGTACTACTCGCTTCTCGAATACTATGTCTCGTTACGACCATTTTCTCTTCATCGTTAGCAGACCTGCTGCCACCAACGACATTCGCAATCGCTGAATAAATCTCATCTGGGCTAGCAGGTTTTAGGAGATAAGCCTGGATACCAGCCTGTCGACATTTTTTTATATCCCCAGGCATACCACTGGAGGACAACATCACAATAGGAATATGTTTCACATGCTCTATCGCCGAAAGCTGTTCTGCAACTTTAAATCCGTCGAGTCCAGGCATTGCATAATCGATCACGATGCAATCGGCTACCGCCGATAGATCAGCACAGTAAGTTAACAAGTCCTGACCGCTAGAAAAATCGACTACCTGCATCCCGACTTTCGATAACAGGGTGTGCAACACCTTGCGATTGGTCTCGTTATCATCAGATATAAAAACAGTGAGTCCGGCTAATGCGGCATTCTGTTTTTGGTTGGATTGACTATGCAGTTGATCTTCATATGGTAAGGATAATTCAACAGAAAATTCACTCCCCTCGCCCAAAATACTCGTCACACCAATTGTTCCACCCATCATCGCGACTAAACTTCGAGTAATTGACAGACCAAGACCCGTTCCACCAAAACGGCGGGTGGTTGAACCATCTTCTTGCTCAAATGCGTCGAAAATACGATGCTGCTTTTCAGCGGAAATACCTATACCCGTATCTTTCACCAGTAATAAAAAATGGACTTGATGGTCGCTGATTTTTAATAATTTAACAGAGATCAATATCTCGCCATACTCGGTGAACTTGATCGCATTTCCAACCAAATTATTGATAATTTGCCGGAGGCGCCCAGGATCACCACGTAACCTAAAAGGTATCTCAGAATCAATATCAAGGACAAGCTCCAAACCCTTCTTCACAGCACGCAATGAGTGTGTGCGCAAGGTTTCCAAAATCATTTTCGGGAAATCAAATACGATCGATTCCAATCCCATCTTGCCAGCTTCGATTTTTGAAAAATCTAATATGTCGTTAATGATCTCTAACAATGAATCGGCAGATGATTTAACGATAGACAAATATTCTCTTTGATTAGTGCCTAACTCCATGTCCAATACCAAGTCAGTCATTCCAATAATGCCATTCATCGGCGTTCGGATCTCGTGACTCATATTCGCTAGAAATTCGCTTTTTGAGCGATTAGCTGACTCTGCCGATTCTTTAGCAAGCATTAAGGTTCGTTCTGCAATTTTGCGATCAGATATATCAACAATAGTTCCTAACAAACCCAGTATGCTGCCATCAGATTTGAGTAAAGCCGTTTTAGTAAATATGGCATCGACGCAAATGCCGTTAGATAAGTCGACCACCTTCTCACGAGAAACTACACCACCAGAACTGATCGATTGCAAATCTGCGTCGGTATAAATTTTTTCAAAAGAGCGACCAAGCAAGCCATAATTATCTTGTCCAATAAAGTCCTCGGGCTTACTTTTAAATAAATCGCAAAACGCTTTATTAACACGTAAAAACTTTCCGTCACTTCCCTTAAAATAAACTGGCAGCGGAATTGATTCAAAGATCGCATCGACAAATTTTAGATTTTCTTTGAGATTTTCTGAGGCATTCCTGCGCTCGGTAATGTCTACTAAACTACCGGTTAAGCCGACAACGGTTCCGTTATCAATTTCCAGTTGCGCATAGACCGATATCCAGCGATATCCACCCTGCTTTGTAATATAACGTGCATCATGTTGTGAGTATCCCTTTGAGCCCGCAAGTAATTTGTATAACCCTGCCTCAATCGCTGCCCGGTCACTTTGATGAATAAAATCCAAAAATGATTTTCCTATCGTCTCTTCAGTAGAAAACCCGGTGATCACTGTCCAGGCGGGATTCAAAAATGTCCAGATGCCGTTTGCGTTTGTTCTAAAAACGATCTCTTTTAAGCGATCAACGACAGTACGATATTGGCGCTCACTATTAGCGATACGCTCCGCCATTTTCTTACGCTCTGTGATTTCGGTGCGGATCGCAATGTATTGATACGGTTTTCCGTCCTGATTCAAAAATGGAACGATGGTCGCGTCGACCCAATATTGATGACCTTGTTTTGCGATATTACAAATCTCGCCGTTCCATACCTTGCCATTAGAAATGGTATCCCACAAATTAGTAAAAAATTCTGGCGGATGTAATTTTGAATTGATCAACCGATGATTAACGCCAATTAATTCAGAGCGATCGTATCCACTGATCTGGGAAAATTTGTCGTTGACATAAATAATTGTTCCATCGGTGTCCGTGATGCTAACGATCGCATGTTGATCCATCGCAAAACGCTGGTTGTATAACTCTAAGCGACTAGCTTCTCTTTGGCTGACAAGCTTTGGCAATAATGCAGACAGCACTTCAAGATCATCCTCTTCGGGCAAGTTGAGGACTAATTCTGAGTGAGAAAGTAGTTCTCCGGCTGCTTTGCGCACTGATTCTAGACTGCGGTTGCGACTGGTTAATTCTGTCCGCATACGCTCATTAGCATCACTTAATTCAAACGAACTGATATCCAGACTGCGGGAACGCAGATCGAGGTCACGTTCAAACTGCCCATAAGTCGCATCGATCTTACCTATGAGTTCCGGGAGTCCGCTCAGAAATAGAACCAACTGCTCATTATCGGAACATTGTGGTGCTAGCGCTTGTGCTTGTTCGACAACGAGTGCAAAACTATCGATCGACTCGATGCCACAACTCCGTCGTAGCTGCCTGGCTAAAGTACGATGCATATGAGATTTAATGAAGGTTTATTTTAAATTTGATTCAATTTCATTGATCCAAGTGATCGTCATCGTTTGATTATGCAAACGGCATTCGCCATGGAAATCCGTACCCGCAATCTCGCCGTTAGAATAAAAACCTGTAATCGTTGTGTTTTTCCCCAAAATATCGGCAACCGCCTCTACTTCCTCATCGACACGATCCCCCATCACCAGTTTTCGGCCTATACAGCTCACCAAGATAGCAAGCGACTCACTTCCCACTTGTTTAGCTAAAGTTAAGGCGGTTGTCGCTGCGGTCTCAGCACCTTCGATTAATTTATCCGTACTTGAATGCATCAACCTTAAGTAACCGTTAGCATCGATATCGCCCGCCAAAGTAAGCGAGCCATCAACTTCGTCTATACCAAGAATCGTTCTAAAAATACCGCTTTTATCGCGATTTTTACCTAACATTTCAAATGGAAATAACAGTCCTGACCCTGGCAGGTCTTTGGCATAGTCGCCAAGGTAGCGTTTATACACGTCCAATGCACGTTCACCATCCAGCTCGAATAAAACATTTTCAGCGCAGCGCGTCACTTTTCTGGCTGGGCCAAAAGGCTCCCAGCCGGCAAACGTACCGTAACTTAGCTGTATTGATTTACCATACAAACCAACTGCAACGATCTGATTATCTGCAACGCCAGATTCACCCCAAGTCCAGGTTTGCTGAAAAGCGCCCGCATCCGCTGCGAGTCCGCCAGATATGGGAATATTGGGCGCTAAAACCGACTGTAATCCTGCTACTAAGGCACTGCCATTAATCGATACACCAGTTCCAAAAACTAATATTCCGGCAAGGTCGTCAGCCGGCAGCAAAGTCGACAATCTGGCTCCAGCATCAAACGAGTCCGCCATATTGGTGATTGGCGTTGAAACGGATCGTAATGTAGTGTTAGAAAATTTTACTGTTGTCAGCGCGACGATATCGTCATACACCCGGTCGACTGCTATTTCGCCCGCAGTGGAACATCCCAAAATAATCGCCTCGGGAAATCGCTTTTTGACACTCGGTGGAAAGTTGGCTGAAGTAAAAAACGGTACTGCACCGAATACTAAGACCAGATCAGGCGCATCGTCGAAAATCGTACTTAATATTTTTTCAAAATCGCTGTCCAGCTTTACTACAACTTGCTGTGTTTTCATTTTTTTGTCTCCAACGGCAAAGCTAAAAAAATATTGTCTAATCAGGGAACTGCGATCGAATTTTCAATACGTCTGGCCAAGCGTTTAAAAAAACATGGGCACAAGTAGGGCAAAAATGACTACCGACATTATCAGCAATATAACTTCGCGCATCGTCTAAAGACCAGGCTTTTTTATAAGGTCGCTCTGATGTCAGTGCATCGAAGACATCAGCAACAGCGACGATGCGCCCAGATAAAGGGATATCATTCCCGACCAGGCCGGCTGGATAGCCACTGCCATCAAATTTTTCGTGGTGGGCACCTGCAATTTCAGCAGCGAGCTGAATTAATGACGCGTTACTTCCACTTAAAATCTCGGCACCGATTTCAGCATGCTTTTTCATAATCGCCATCTCATCTGCGTCAAGCCGACCCGGCTTGAGCAAGATATGATCTGGCGTCGCCAATTTACCGATGTCATGCATAGGAGCAGCCTCAAGCAAGGTTTGTTGATATTCCGGCGTGAGATTTAAACATTTTGCAATCAAGGCGGAATAGTGTGCCATGCGCAAGATGTGCGCACCAGTCTCTGGATCACGATACTCAGCAGCTTTCGACAGCCGTAAAACTAATTCTTTTTCTCGTTCTAAAATTGATGCTGTCGCCAGAGATACTTCATGCCGTAAATGCTTCGCCTGATCTTTCAATAAATTTTGAGCATGGCGCAATGCCAATAAATTTTTAACCCTTAAACGAAATTCACTGGGGTCAACTGGCTTAGATAAAAATTCAGTTGCTCCAAGAGAAAGTGCTTCTTTTCTAACGTTTTTTTCATTTTCGGTAGTGACCATCACAATCGGCACATCGGCACAATTTTTCAAAGTTCTGAATTGCGCAATGAATTGATGTCCGTTCATATCTGGCATCATAAAATCCACCAGTACCAAATCTGGACTATTTGTCTGACACCATTCAATTGCCTTGAGGGGGTGCTCAAATGTCAATACATCGACCTCCGCTGCAGCTTTCGCTAAGGCACTGAGCAGAACTAAGTTTGTCGCATTATCATCAACAATGAGCACCTTCATTGAACACCTTTGAAAATAAACCTAAGTGATTTTGGAATATATTCTGAGCCTTGACTCCGTTTGCTACGTTTGCTTCGCTTTAAAAGGGCTTACTCAAACCACCCAACTGCGTTGCGGAGACAATTTTGCGTAAGTTCTCACGGATAATAATAAACATCCATTTCATCATAGCAAAAAAAGCGGGGACGGTTTAATAAATCACTTATTTTTTGGAAACAAACTTATATTTTTTATGTCGACAAACAGTTACTCCCTTATCTAGCCTGGCACTGAAGATTTACGCTAATTAATTAAGTTCACTGGCGACACCAGCACGCCATCCGCATCGGCATAAATCCAGTCACCGGCATCAATGGTTACACCAGCAAAACGGACACGCACATCTTGTTGCCCGGTATTGCGTTTGGCACTTTTAACCGGGAACGCCGCCAAAGCACGTACGCCAATCTCGCAGGCATTAATCTCGTCCACGTCGCGGATGCAGCCATTGACGATAATGCCAGCCCAACCGTTTTGCTCCGCCAGTTTGGCGAGATTACCGCCCACCAGCGCACAACGCAGGCTGCCGCCACCATCGACGATCAGCACCTGACCGTTACCAGGGGTTTCTAGCTTATTGCGTATCAATACATTTTCTTCAAACAATTTCAGTGTGACGGCGGGTCCGGAAAATTGCGTCTTGCGACCGAATTGTTTAAAAATAGGTGTAAAAACTTGTAGCTCACTGCTGGCTATTTTGTCTTCATATGCATCGCAGATATCACAGGTTAACAGACTCATTAGATTCTCCAAAAATTGAAAATACCACATACCCCCTTTATATTTAACAAAAATATCCTTAATGACCAATAAATATAAGGACAATTAAAAATACTAGTTAGGAGTATATTTAATCATATAAAAAAACAGCTATTCAACTTAGACTCCCTAACACGTCATCCGAGTGCTGATCTTATTCTAACCACAGCCGCTGCTATTGTCTAAAACACGGGCCTCTTAGTCTGGCTAAGAACTCAGACTAACAGGCCTGACTAAGAGGTCAGAATTTACTAATGCGTTTCAGGCCGAAACTTGCCCGTACTCAACACCAACATTGATGCCGAGGTTAAACAGCCAGCGTCCTTGCTTTTGTGTTTGACCCCACATTCACCGCTGTCAAAATCGCCATCACCTGGAACACGCCAATGCAGACAAAAATCCAGCTTGGATGATGCGCATCCATGACTGCGCCAAACAATAAGGGTGAGCATGCCAAGCCAGTATCAAGACCGGAGTACACCACGCCATAGACGCGCCCTGTGGCATTTTTTGGTGCTGCTGCGCGTATCAATAAATCTCGCGAAGGTCCGGCAACACCAGAGCCAAAACCGATCGCGCCCATCAATACCACTGCCAGCGCGGCGTCAACCCAGCCTGTTGCCAGCAACAATGCAAAGCAACCCGCAACTGCAAAAGCAATGCTGATCGTACGATCATGCTGTGCCGTTTTGGCTGCGATAAAACCACCCCATAGCATGCCAGCAGCAGACGCCAGCATGTAAGCGGTATAAGCCGTGGTCGCCCAAGTCAATGACATGCTATATATTTCACGCAAACCAACTGACGCAAAACTCTGTATGCCGCCCAGTGCCATTGCCGTCATAAAGAAAAAAACAAAACACATCCAGACCGCAGGCACACGCATAAAATCCATTGCCCCACCGCTGGCCTTAGCTGACATCGGTGCTGTACCAGACACTATGTTTGGTACCTCATCCGTCCGCAAAACATCGCGATATACAAACAATACGATCAACACCACAACTGGCAAAAAGGCGGCCGATAACAGGGCTGTACGCCAGCCGGAAAATCCAGCAATCGTCACCAAAAATAGCGGTGCCGCTGCCCATCCCAGATTACCGGTAATTCCGTGCACCGAGAAAGCATATCCAAGGCGTGCAGGCGACACTCGCTTGTTTAATAAAGTGTAATCTGATGGATGAAATACACTATTGCCCAGCCCAGCCAACATCGATCCAGCCATCAGCATAGAATAATTTTGCGCACCAGATAACACCAGCGCGGCAACACCCAGACAACTCACACCAAAAAACAGTACGGTTCTTGCACCGATTTTATCCACCACAAAACCAGACAGAGCTTGCCCGATACCCGAGACTACAAAAAAGGCACTCATCAATAAGCCCAATTCTGCATACGAGAGATTGAACGCCTCTTTAATCCAAGGGAATAAGGGTGCCAGTATCAAATGAAAAAAATGCGAAATACTATGCGCCATGCCGACCAGGCCAATCACTTGCGCGTCTTGCTTCATATTGCCCGGTTGCCTTGTGCTGTTGCTGATACTGATCATATGATTCTCTTTTCTGGTTAGAAGCTGCTTAGTAATTACTTAGTCATTATTGTGCAGCCAATGAACATCATTGATCGTTGCCATGATGTCGCCTTATGAAGTTATGCATCTAATTGCCACTTCATTTATTTTTATTTAAGCAAAGTGTATGCAAAATCGCTACGTCTGTTTTAAGATAAAAAGACAATCTTTGTCGTAAAGATGCCAACTATGATTGACTCGCTATGAGCACATCTCCTATCACCACAACAGCATCGGCACCGAACAGGTTATTTCCTAGTAAAGACAGGCCCGTGCGCGTCATTGCCAGAAACCTAGCCGCAGACGAACTGCTACGACAACACCAACATCCGTGGGGACAAGTTACGTATGCGCTGGATGGCGTAATGCAAGTGCACGCCAAAGACAGCACCTGGTTTGTGCCTCCACTTCGCGCAATCTGGATACCAGCGAATGTGGCGCATGAGGTAAGGATTATAGAAACAGCGCGTCTGCGCGCCATCTATATTCATCAAGATGTTGCGCCGATCAAAGGCGATCAATGTGTGGTGTTAGAAGTGTCTGCGCTGATGCGGGAACTGGTCTTAAGATTGGCGGAACAAGATCCGGCTGGCCAGCGCGAAAATCATTTGGTCGCAGTATTGCTAGACGAGTTAGCAATTGCTGAAAGTCTGCCAATGAGAGTGGCGATGCCGCACGACAAACGTCTGAAAACTCTTTGCCTCACCCTGATTGATGATCCTTCATCTAATTTGACTCTAGACGATTTGGCCTGCCAGGTCGGGGCATCGGCCCGTACCCTGGCACGGCTCTTTGAGAAAGATCTGGGGATGAGTTTTGTTGCATGGCGCCAGCAAATGCGTTTGGCACGTGCGGCGCCTTTGATCGCTGGTGGAATGCCCTTATCACAAGTCGCATCAGAATTGGGTTACGCAAGTCAATCTGCATTGACTGCGATGTTTAAAAAAGCCTTTGGCCAATCACCCTCCGTTTTTTTTAAACATCCTTGATCTGTCGTATGACTGTCCCCTGCCGATAAGAAAACCAAAATAATATGGCCGCGACAGCTAAAAAATTCCAGTAATCAGAGGGGGCAAATAAAAACCAATTTTTATGCCACGCTACATGCTTGGGATCAAAACGAGCTAATCCATAAGCAGGATTAAAAACAAACCACAAGAAATCTTCTACGATCCAAAACATCATAATGCAAGCCAGCGCTCTAGCTTCTAATTTGAGCGTCCAGCGTTGCGAGAAAAAAAACGGAAAATGGAAAAACATTGAGATAAAAGGAAACACCCAAGCGTGGTAGCCCGTCATCGGACGACCGCCCCAAAAGATATCTAATAACCAGTGATGCTCTATCCGCCAAGTCGGTAAGTTGGCTGCCCAACCCGCGCCGCCTTCAATCTGGATTTCTGTCTGCGCAAAAAATAAGCCTAATAATGCGACCCAAAACAAGGTAACGATAAGAGGAACAGTTTTATGGCTTAAGTCTTCGATCTTGGTTATCCGAGCTGCGTCAGACTCAGGCTGGTTTGATTTCATTTGCGATTTCATTTGCGACATTATTGGCATCAATTGACTCTACTTTATACGGAGTTTTTAAAAACCCTTTTATGTGTTTTTACAGACCAACTCCAGCACTTGCTGCGCTGCATCGGCGCGGCCTAATACGGTCGCTTTGGCACGCATATCTGCTAGTTTTTCTGGATGCGCCAACAGATAACGGATGCGATATTCTAGCGTCACATCATCAAAAGCTTTTAGTGCAACACCCTGCTCTAACAAGTAATCGGCATTACGCTCTTCTTGCCCTGGTATCGGTGAATTGACAATCATCGGCAAGCCCATCGCCAGACATTCTGAGGTCGTTAATCCACCCGGCTTAGTCACGACCAGATCGGCACATGACATTAAACGTTCTACCTGATCAGTGAACCCTTGTGGTAATAAACGTCCGGGATAACGCGTTGCCAATCTCTGCAACTCAGCCAAAGCTGGTAAATTTTTTCCTGCTAAAACAATTAGTTGAAAATCGCTATCCAAGGCCAATAAACGTGTTGCGATCGTATCCAGACTACCCAAGCCTGCGCCGCCGCCCATTAACATAATCGTCATGCGAGCGGGATCAAGACCGAATTCTCTAGCGCATTCCACCCTATCTAAATGACTGGCAAAACTAGGCATGATCGGGATGCCAGTCACGTGGATCGTATCCGCTGCGATTCCCTGCGCCCGCATACGAAAAGCTACCTCTTCATTCGCAGCAAAATAGCCGGTCATGCGCTCATGAACCCACATTCTGTGTAAATCAAAATCTGTCACTTGTACCCAGACTGGACAATGCAAACGCTCTTTTTTAAGCAGCCTTGACAGCATTTCGGCAGGCAAAAAATGCGTACAGATAATTGCATCTGGTTTGAAATTAGCAATCTCTTTGAGCAAAGCACGTGCGTTTAAACGTTCCAACGCCCGTCGCATTTTTTCCATTGTACTGTCGGGCTGCGCCTCGTGCGAGGCCTGGTATAAATAGCCCCACAGTGTTGGTGCTTTATTGACCAGTTTGATATAAAAATCGGTATATAACTTACGAAATCCTGCCGTCATAAAATTCATCACATCCAGATGTGTTGCCACCACCTGATAGTGAGGATCAAGCGAATAAGCACGTATCGCCTCGGCAGCGCGCATATGGCCGGCACCGGCAGAAACGCTCAGGAGTAAGACCTTTTTTTGCTTCATGGTCGATACGACTTAATGGATGAAATATGGTACATGCGTTTAAGTAAAGTGTGGTGTATTGAGATTTTTTGCTTCGATCAAAATCTCATTTTGGACTATATTGATGAATCTACGTCAAAATTAATTGAATTCAGTCAATTGATATTCGCCAGCCGGACCTTGTTACGGCCCGCATTTTTTGCATCATAGCAAGCGCGGTCAATTCTGCTAAATGTCGCGGATGGATTGATATCCTGATCCAAATTGACTGTACCGACACCGATACTGACTGTCATCTCAATCTGAATATTTTCAAATTGGCAGGGAGTATTTAATACTATCAATCTCAATTGTTCTGCCATCACATAAGCATCTTCTGCGTTGGTAGCGGGCAAAATAATCACAAACTCCTCACCGCCTATACGCGCAATGATATCGCTACCTCTTCGTATGTGTTGCTGTAATAGTCCAGAAAAATGCTGTAAGCAAGCGTCACCGCCAAGGTGGCCATAGCGATCATTGACATGTTTAAAATGATCCAGATCGAGCATCAGCAATGCCAGTGTCGCTTTTTGTCGCACCGCCAAATGCCAGGCTTGTTGCCATGCCTGGTCATAACTCCGTCGATTGGATAAACCAGTCAACATGTCCGTCAGTGAGAGTCGATCTATTTCAGCACGGCTGCGGATTAAATCCACTTCCGTTGCAATCTGCTGAGCATATTCGTTAGCAGACCGGCGCAGATTTGCGATTAAATATAAAACGTAAAACGAGAGCGTCAGGCCAGTGGAGCTAAGTTCGAGTGACGGTAGAAAAAATACTAGGGCTGCAGGCAAGATCAGCGCTAGCAAACTCCATCGAGCCTGGCGTGGGTGCATGGCAAAAGCCTGACTTGCTGCAGTACTAAATGCAACGGTCGCAATCGTCGCTACCATAATCGCGCTGTCGGGACGCACTCTTAAATAACCGATCACGGCGGGTACCAGCCCCCAAACCACCGAGCCTATCTGTATTAACAACCAATGTTGGCTGATCCACTGCTTGTATTTCTCTGTGTCGGTACCTGCTACAGGAGGCAGATGCTTGTACCGCATCACCCATAAAATGAGAAAAGTGAATATCAGCAAGGCACTCAGCCAAGGCCAGCGCAAATGATAGCCAGTGATGCCCATCAGTAAAAAACAAGCGATCAGGTAAAACACTGGGCCAATTAATGCACGCCTGTAAAGGTCATTACAAATACGATCGTTTTTGTAACTTTCTAGCTCAGAGCTTTGCTTGTTTAAAGCTGATTCAATCTTGGAACCAGGGGTCTCGATCATGCTGTATCAATGTCCTATCATATTCGTGAAAAATCCATGAAAGCTAATGATTTTCCTGCTATGAACTACCTAAATAAGTTTCCCATCATACACACTCGGCTTTGGTAAAACTATGCATTCATGGCTGATCAACTAATTTTGAAATGATTAGCAGAACAGCAAATTGGCTTTGCTGATAAGTCCCCATCCCACGATTAAGCGTCTACACCGGTTTAGCTCCTGGCTACGCCTCAGGCTTAGATTGCTGTATTTTTTTATTTTTGATTAAAGAAGAAAATTTCTGATTTTTTCAAAAATCTGTCCTTGACTTAATCAGTTAACGATATATCATACAGTTTTACACTAAAGATATATCTATAAATCATGAAAAATCATCATCATACTCATTCAGAACACAATCATCACCAACGTCATGGCTCCCACGAACACCACGGACATCATAGACATGGCGAAAGACATTTTGCTCATGAGCATAACCACCCACAATATTTTGCCGGCATAGGCGATGACGCTTTTGATGACGAGGCAGGCGGTGGGCATGGTCGCTTGCGTGGTGGTGGTGGTGGAGGCGGCGGGCGTGGGCGCGGTGAACGCGCAGAGCGCGTCTTCGGTCGTGGCGATTTGCCTTTAATCGTCTTGGCATTGATAGAAATCAGCCCGCGTCACGGCTATGAAATCATCAAGGCAATTGAAGAACGTTGCGGTGGTGCTTATGCCCCAAGCCCAGGCGCGATCTACCCGACCTTAACCTTATTGGAAGAGCAGGATCAGGTCAATTCGCAAATTAATGTGTCGGTCAATTCAGCAGATAGCTCAGGTACCAGTAGCGGCGTTCCAGCGACCGGTAACAAACGTCTGTACACGATTACGGCGATTGGACGCGATTATCTTGATGCCAATCGGGCACAAGTGAATGGCGTATTGGCACGCCTAGACATGTTTGCCAAAGTCCAGGCTAAACAGTCATTACCAGAGCGAGTACATCAGGCCATGCATACCCTAAAGCATGCATTAATGCTGCGACGTGGTAGCTGGAATGCGGCCGAAGCTGACCGCGTTGCAATCTTGCTGGAACAAACGGCGAACAGCATTATTTCTGACTCAAACTCAGAAGCGGACTTAAAAATGAAAGAACAATAATATGACTCAAACACCACATCAAATTCTAAAAATACGGCACGACCTCAAACTGCGTTTATTGACGGTGTTACGCACCGAAAAACTATCGCCACACATGCTCAGAATCACGCTGACTGGCGAGGCGCTGGATGGTTTTACAACTGCGGCGCATGACGACCACATGAAATTGTTTTTCCCTGCCGTTGGAAGTGATCAACCCGCTCTGCCGCAATTACCTGGGGCTGGGCAAAATGCCAACAATAACAATACGAACGTGATCGGCAGACACTACACGCCGCGTCGCTTTGATGCTGCGAGTAAAGAGCTGGATATTGATTTTTTCTTACACGATGACGGCCCCGCATCAAACTGGGCAGCGCAAGCCAAACCCGGACAAACCGTGGGTGTCGGCGGCCCACGTGGTTCACGCGTGGTGCCAGCTGATTTTGACTGGTATTTATTGATGGGCGACGAAACTGCCTTACCCGCTATTGCCCGCCGGTTAGAAGAATTACCACCGGATGCGCAAGTAATCGTGTTGGTCGAAGTTGCAGACCTGAGCGACAAAATCACTTTAACGCAAGGCGCGCAGACACAAATTCATTGGCTACAAAGCGACGTAACTGGACAAAGCAATCAACTCTTAACCACTTTAAAAACCCTTAACTTGCCGGCGGGTGAAGGCTATGCATGGATCGCCACCGAGTTAGGCAATGTACAGGCCTTGCGTCGGTATCTTTTACAAGAAACCCGTTTAGAAAAAGCGCATATACACGCAGCCAGCTATTGGAAACGTGGTGCTAGTGAACATCACCAGACACATGATGAGTAAGCTCAATCGAGTCAAAAATTGAGTCCAGATTAAGCCAGCTCAGAAAAATTCAGCTCGATACCGACGCCAGCAGGATCAATCAAAAACAGTTGTGTTTGTTTGGTCTCTGGTACGGTTTTAACTGTGTAAGAAACGCCAAACAATTCTAGCTGTGCTTTGCTCTGCGACAAATCCTGACAAGCGAAGGCGACATGATTCAGGTATCCAGTGGTGGTACCAAGAGTCGTCCCTACTACCGCCATCGCGTCACTGTCGTTGTGAATAAATTCCGTCAACTCAGACAAATGGATCATGCAGCTATCGCCTGCATATAACCAATAACCATGCGATTGAAACGCTGGCCGGAAACCCGTTTGCAAACCCAGAACGCTGCAATAAAAATCGCGGACACGCTCCAGTAATGCAGACGGTGCTTTGATGTTGATATGGTTAAGTGCATTAATCATGATTTTTGTTGTCCGTGAAATGAGAGTATTCACCGGGAATTTCCATTAGGATTTAGGATGATGACAGCGCATTGGGTGCGCCTAATGGAAAAGCTCAGTTTAATATACTCCCCATTATTTTTATAAAATATGCTTTATTGTCCATACTTTATATGGACTATTAAAATATACACTATCCCAGTATATTAATTAATCTAAGACTAAAACAGATAATTACTCTTGAGCGCCTGGCAGATAAGCTAGCTTGGCAGGACACTGGATTCCGGCCTTCGCTGGAATGACGCCCCTGAGCAAATTCACTAAGCCAATCAATCCGCTCGCTGCAAACTCAGCACAAAGCTTACGCCTTCCGCGGTGTTTTGGGCGCTGATCGTTCCACCCATTTTTGCCATATAGGTTTTTGCGACGAACAAACCTTGACCACGATTGCCATTGGCAGCGGAATCTTGCTGATCTGAGACGCCGTACTCAAAAATCTTATCCAGCATATCGTCTGCAATATGCGGGCCGGCATTGTGGATCGTGATCGTAGCTGCGGTTTCGCTGATCTGTAAGTTGAGGGTAATCGCGCTGCCAGGCAGGCGGTACCGGTCAGCATTTCGCAGTACATGGGTCACCACATCTTCTAGTGAGTAATCATCTGCTCTGACCATAACTGCCTGATCTCCACCGATAAACTCTACTTGCTGTATGCCGACGCAAGGCGCGTTACCCGCAACGTTATGCAGAAAAGCGCTGATGTCGATACTGGTCACTTGCAATTCAGTCGATTGAAAAGCCTCACTCGGCGAGGCGTTGCCATACAGGACGCGTATCGCTTGTTGCATGCGATGAATATAGCGGCTGCTCTGGTCATCTGCCGCGCCGTGTAAAGCCATCAGTGATTGCAAAGGGGACATAATCTCGTGCCCGACCGCGTGCCACATTTGCTTCTCTTGTTCTGCGCGAATACCTTCGCGCTCAACATCTTCTTTAACCCGCCGCAACAAGTCGTGCAAACAACTTGCCAGCACGCCTAATTCATCATCACCACGTAAATCACCGAGCTCAAATTGCTGCAAACCGCCAGCACCTTTAACCGTTTTTGAAAGGGAAGCAGCGCGTTTAGTCAGCACCGTGATTTTCCGGATAATACTGATCTCCATCACCAACCAAGTGAGAAAAAGTGCCAGCAACATCGCACCGACAAACCAGGACACCCGTGTTGCAACTACCGCCAGACTTTTGCTAACACTGCGCAGATCACCCTTGAGTACAACCTCATAGGTATCTAGCGCAGTGGTGATCTGGTCGCTGCTTTCTAAAGGTGTGTCGTAGTCATCTACTGGCAAACGACGGATCAGTCGAGTCAACAAATTCCATGACTCATTCTCTTGCTCGACCTGGGCATTCAGATTCACCAGCTCTTTGCCACCGGTCAGCTTGCGTATGCGCACGGTCTCACCAGGTAGTAATTGAGTTTGTAAATCTCTTAGAGAAAACGGCGGCGTTGGTGTGCCATTCTCACTATCAAACAAAATTTCGGGTATCGAACCGGGACCTTGATCCGGCGCAAGAACGGCGATTTTGACCTTCACCTGATCTAAATCCTCAGGCGGCCAGACCGGACGTTTTTTCTCAAACAAGGCGTCTTGCCAGACAGCGATCGGCAGACGCAATGAATAGAAGGAGGTCTTGCTGCAAGTGCTGTCCTGATCATCTAGTTCAGCCTGATTGCAATTCGCATTTTGCCAAATCCAACCACGAAATTCTTTGACCGGTCGCGCGTTGGGCTTGTCTGCTTCGCTCGCCCAGAATCCAGTTAACCTTCCACTTAATCCACGTTGGCTAATCGATTTTTTGCCAGCATCCGGCATTTTTTCAAACGGAGCAATCCATTGGTAAGTTTGTCCACGCAGGCTGACGCTAACGCGCATTCTGTGTGCTTGGGCAAGGCTCTCATCACCACGCTGATGCGAGACCAGATCAGCGCTATTAAAACTACCTGCAACATAAATATAGCCGCCAGCCCAGGGATTATTCCCTATGCCTAAACAGAGCGATCCTGTCGTGCCGTATTGCACCAAACAACCGGACATCGCTACTGCTTGCTGCACCTTATTTTGATCATCAAAATCCAGCGCAGAAAATGGTAATAGCAAAGGATGCAAACCATCGCTACCCTTTTCTGCGGGTGGATTGAGTAACGCCAATTGTCCCGCCGGATGGCGCAAGGTGGATAAAATCTGCTCACGTGTTTTAGCAAAACTATGCTGATAATTTTTATAGCTGAGCTGCTTTTCTTGCTGCAAAACTGAGACTGCTAAAGCCACAGTAGCAATTGCCAGCAGTAAAAATGCCGTACGAAATAATAACCGTAGCCGGAACGGTGCCAGTGCAGAAAAGAGCGATCTCATCACTTAGCGTCCACCCAACGGAAACCGCGCATCGGTACGTTTTCTATACCTTCAAATTCAGGATCAATCTCGCGGAAGGCATCTCGGATGGTGCTGACATGTTTACGGATATTGTCACGGTTACGTCCACTTTTAACGACTTCATATAAATCGTCGTAAGACACGACTTGGCCGCGACTGGCAAATAAAGCGGCCAAAATCCGTTGTGCTGTCAGTGGCAAATTAATCCGCTGACCACGCCAGATCGGACTACGCTGACGCAAGGGGTCCATCGCTAACTCATCAACCACCTCGACTTGTTTGCCATTGTCTTTATGTTGCTTACGCTCTTTGACAGCACGCAAAATCTCCAGAAAAGTGTCGATGAAATCAACTTCTTCAAAGGTCGCCTTTTGTAAATAATCCCAGGCGTCTAAGGCTTTCATAATACTGCGATAAATCGTGGCGGGCATGGCTGACACCACCAGGACGGGCGTCGCCTGACTTTTGTTAATCACATTGATGATGGCAACACCGGCATGACGTTCGCGTCCCAGCTCGATGTCGAGCACGACCAGATCATAGGTCTCACGCGCTAGCGCGGCTTCTGCATCGTCACGACTAAACCATTGATCTACCTGAATGCCGGGCTTGGCGGATTCTATCCAGGATTTAAGTTGGTTACTGGTTGGGAGATCGTCCTCGATGACGGCTACTTTTACCATGTTCTACCTCTCTTGCTGTCTGCTGACGTATGTTGTTAGTCGATCATATTTAATCAAAATTCAATCAAAATCCAATCACATGAGTATCCACGCTTTCAGCACAAAAGTCATACCTCTGGCTGTGAGTTTTTACTCACACGGCCTTCCGTCGATTCCGCTGAAGGAGCAAGCGCTCTGGTGCGATGAAGATACTGGCACGGCTGCCTAGTTGATTCTTCCGCGCAGCTAGTCGCATGATGTGTCTCAGGGAACAGCAGCAAATAAACGCGGCGCCCACAGCAAGCTCAGTACCTATTCAGCACTCATTTAGTACAAATTTAGTACAAATTTAGTACCCATTTAGTACACAAGCCACTCACAGGAGAATGCCATGTCTGACCGTATCAAAACTATCGTGCAAGCTATCCGTTCCGCATTATCCAAGGGCGCATCCGGCGTGTTCCATACATCCGGCGGGATTGCGAATGGTGCAGGCAATGTCATCACAAGCGGTGTCAAAACACATGGCGGCAAAATCATCAAACGTTTGTTGATTCTGGCAACGATAGGCGCTACTGGTTACGTCGTCGTCAAGCATCCGCCTGCACAAACCATAGAACGTGGTGAAGTCGGCATACGGATCAACCAATTCACCGGCGTATCAGAAGAATTGCGGGCTGGCACCGCCATGGTCATCCCTGGCATTCATGAATTACGTCGCTACTCCTTACTCGATCAAATCTATCGTCCTGTGAAAAGTGCTAAGGCCAATGGTGAAGCGCCATTCCAGTCGGTAGAGGGCTTGTCACTTGGTGTTGACCTGACTGTGCGTTATGTCCTGGACCCGGCCAAATTAACCAGTATGAGCAAAAATCTACCGCGCGACATCAATGGTGAAATTGTTGAACCCGCCGTACAAGGCGTGATCTATAAAGCCTTTACCCGTTACACCGTGCGTGAAATTTTCTCTAGCAAACGTCAAGAAATCCAGCAATTAATCGAGGCCGAACTCAAGCCCAAACTGGCGGCAGATGGCATCGTTCTGCGTAGCGTGATGGTAGGCAAAGTTGATTTACCAGAAGACTATAAAGCAGGCATGGAAAAGCTGCTAGCAGAAGAGTTAGAGAGTGAAAAAATGCGCTACACCCTAGAACTAAAAAGTAAGCAGGTTCAGCAAACATCCTTAGAAGCCGATGCAGAAAAAATCCGTCGTGAAAAAAATGCAGAGGCAGCTGCCAGCGAACAAATCATTGCCGCCAAAGCGCAAGAAGAAGCGATGAAGCATGTACTGCCATTTAAGCAAAAACAAATCGAACAAAGACAGTTAGAGGCCGAAGCAGAAAAAATCTCTCGCATCAAAACCTCTGAAGGGACAGCGCAAGCCCGTATTATCGAAGCCTCCGGCGAAGCAGATTCACGCCGTAAACTAGCGGATGCAGAAGCCTATCGTCAAGATCTGGTCGGTAAAGTCGCCAGTGCACAGTTAGAGCGAGATGGCGCGTTGCTGACGAAACATCCATTACTGATACAAAAAACCATGGCGGATAAATTGTCCGACAAAATTTCCGTCATCATCGCGCCGCCGCCTGCAGATGGCGGCTTTATCGGATCGGCCTTATTGGGTATCGGTAAAAATCAGCAAGCGCACTTACAGACGACAACACCGACCAACACGACAGAAGAAAGCCAATAATCATGTTAGCTACTGCCATCACTTTAATCGCGATTGTGACCCAGGATCAGGCGCAGTTGCGCGCCTCACCGAAAGATAGCGGACAACAGCAAGCCGTATTATGGCAAGGCGATAGTCTGGAAATCCGCGGTGAAAAACTCGATTACTTGCAAGTCTATGATCACCGCCGCGAACGCGCAGGTTATATCAAAGCCAGTCAAGTCAGAATGGTATCGATGAAGCCAGACGACGCACCAGAATTATTGTCTGTCGTCCGGTTTTTACGTGATACGCCAGGTGCAGAGGCATTGGGTATTGCCTATACCGCGGCCTTTTTAAAAGCAGCACCAGCACAGACGATTAATGCAGAAGCTTTTGATGCGCTGGGTGGAATGGCAGAGCGTCTGGCACGACGTGCATCGAACAAAGCGCTTGGTGCAACAATCAAACCAAATGAGGCGCAAATTTCTGCCCACTTAGAGGTCGCCGCTTATTACGGCGTTAATCTCAAAGGTGTAGAACGTGATGGCCGTATCCAACTTTGCTATGACGGCGAAGCCTTCCGCCGCGTACTGGCAATGAGTGCAAATCAAACGCAAAAAGCCACTGCAGCGCTGGCGCTGACACGTGCTGATTGCATCGATCCGGTGATGCGTCCAACCGAGCGCAATAGTCTTGATCTATGGCGCGCCGACGTACTGGATCGTGTTGATATCAGCGAGTTGCCAGAGTATATGAAAAATCGTATTCATATGCGCCGTGCCGGTGTCTGGTCCAGCATCGCTTTCCAACATCAACGTAAAGGCGATAACAGCCAACCGGCAGCGACCCGCGCATTGACAGAATTAGCCGCCGTGAACAAGAGCGAAATGAGTGACGACGATCTGAATAGTTATGCCGATGCAGGCGTACGTACAGGCAGTATGCGTTGGGCGGCGGAGCCGACACCGGTAGCGGCACCGACCAGTACTCAGACAGATGGAAAAAGCCTGCATATCGTCACAACTGCTGGCCAACCCGGCGAGACTTGTGTTGCCTTGGTCGATGCAAAGCATGACGTAAAAGCACCGCTGGTACAGCGCTGTACTTATAGTCTGGTATGGACCGCATCAGCACGGCCGAACGCACAAGCTACTGCGCTGACTTTGGCGGTGCAACCGATGGATACCTGGCGCGAAATGTGGCTATTCCACCAGACCGGCAAGGACTGGGTGATTGACGTACTGCCACCAGCCAATAGCGACCCCGATCTGGGTTATGCAGAGTTTGCCGGCTGGGTACCTGGCACGACAAAAATACTGGTCGCACGCGAAGCCAGAATCGATGGTCGCTACAAACGCAGTTTTGAATTAATCAGTATGGAGTCTTTACAAACAGAAAAATCGGCAGATAAGCCAAGCTCTTTAAGTCTGTTTTATCGCTGGCAAGATCCGGTATGGAAAAAGCAGACGATTAGTTTGCGGTGATGGAATGAGTTTTAAGAGTTCACGATCCCTGCAAAACAAGGATCGTGATTTCATCAAATCGATTACTGGAACAAGCCATCCTCATGCGCCACACTTGCTGATGCCGGAAATTGTACGCAGAACTTGCTACCGACATTCGGCGTAGATTCGATCACCAGATGGCCTTTATGGCGCAGCAATACATGCTTCACAATGGCTAGGCCAAGACCGGTGCCCTGGGTCTCGCGGGAACGGCTTTTATCGACACGATAAAAACGCTCGGTCAGCCGGGAGATGTGGTCGTTGCTGATACCGATACCATTATCTTGCACGATAAATTTCTGACCCTGACCGTTGGTTTGATTTTTCCAGATCAGTTTGATTTCGCCATTTTCTGGCGTATAGCGAATGGCATTGGTGACTAAGTTGGTTAGCGCGCTACGGATTTCATCATTGCTGCCTAATAAATCCGAGCCATTAAATTCCAGACTAATATGATGCCGTCCGGCAGATAAGGCATGTGCTTCTTTTAAGATTTGTTCCAGCATCGCGCGCATGTCAATGCGCTCCGGGCGCATAGGATAATCGATCGATTCCAGACGGGTTAAGGTCAACATATCCTCAACCAGACGCTGCATGCGTTCGCCCTGCTCTGCCATCAATTTAAGATGTGACATGCGGATGCTGGAATCCAGATCCGGCTGCATAGAGGCAATCTCCAGAAAGCCGTTAATCACGGTCAGCGGTGTACGCAATTCGTGCGAGGCGTTGGCGATAAAATCGCGCCGCATCATGTCGATACGTTCGGACTCCGTCACATCATGCGTGACCAAAATTTGCCGGCGATTTTCAAACGGGATAATGTGGACGATCAGCTTGCGCTCGCGGAAAGACAAGGTCAGCGGCGAGTCATAGCGACCCAAAATGATGTAGTCCATAAACTCCGGGCTGCGTACCAGATTGGTAATTCGCATCCCTTTATCTTGTCGCAGACTCAGACCAAGATGGCTCTCCGCCGCGGGATTACACCATTCCAAAAATAGTACGTCGTCCATGATGACCACACCATCCGGCAACAAAGTCATGGCTTGGCGAAAGCGCGCCAGCCACTCTGCCAGTTCAGCCTGGTTTTTTTCATCGCCACGGCGCAGGCGATACAAACGAGAAAATACGTCAGTCCATGCACCCCAGCCATCGGGCAGCCGAACCGTATTTGGGTTGTCCAGCCAGTCAGAGAGTCGCAGTAAATAAAATAACTGGATACCAATCAAACCTATCATTCCAGCCAGACCGAGCAACAAGCCAGGCACTGCCCCCCAGAAAAACCAGCCGACCGCGGCGGTCAATAAAACGACGATCATACGCACTATGGCGGAAATCCAGAATACGAGATGAGGATGCATTAAATGGTCTAAATAAGATGCTAAATAAGATGCAAAGCGAGATGCAAAATCAATTACTGAATCATCTACTAAAAATCGAGAACTACGCTGGAGAAACGGCGTCAATCAGATAATAACGCCTATGATAAATAATATACTCCATACCTGTATATATTAGTTGTCCAAGTAAAACCGAGACAATACGGCAGTTTTTAAAAATTTTATGGGGAGTATATGAGTTATTTAGTCTATTGCCAGAATATCGAGATTGCTGCTTCTAAAGCACACTACAGTTTTGACTATCGCTCTGACTATAGCCCTGACTATTTTTCTGACAGCATATAACCGACGCTACGTACCGTTTTTATCAAGGACTCGGCCTCTTTCAATACTTTACGCAAACGCAGTACATGCACATCGACAGTACGCTCTTCAATCACGACATGGTCGCCCCAGACTTTGTCGAGTAATTGGCTACGGGAAAAAACGCGTTCCGGATGCGCCATAAAAAACTTTAGCAGCTTATATTCTGCATGCCCGATATCGACTTTTTGCTCATCAATTTTGACCGTGCAACTTACCGGATCGAGTATCACTGGGCCCGCAGCCAATGCGCTTTGTGCATGTTCTGGACTCTTACGACGCAACAAGGCTTTGATACGGGCAGTCAGCTCACGCGGAGAAAACGGTTTAGTGACGTAGTCATCTGCGCCATGATCCAGGCCAGCAATTTTGTCTTCTTCCATGCTTTTGGCGGTCAACATGATGACCGGCATCTCATTGAAGTTGCGGTCAGCACGAATTTTAGACAACAGTCGCAAACCGCTCTGGTCAGGCAGCATCCAATCCAACAAAATCAACTGTGGTGTTCTGCGTTGAATAAATTCCCATGCTTCTGCCGTGTTATTTACAGCAAAGGTATTCCAGCCAGCAGCACGGAGTGTAAAAGTAACCAGCTCGACAATCGCTGGTTCGTCTTCCACAATGAGGATTGTTGTCTTATCAGCAGCCATAATTTAGATTAGTTATTTTGCTCTTGTTTGGTCGCTACATAGTCGGAATGGCGGATGTCTTTGCCTTCGATAATATAGATCACGTGCTCAGCGATATTTTTAGAATGATCACCAATACGTTCAATCGCTTTGGCAACCCACAGGGCATCCAGCGAGGATGAAATCGTGCTTGGGTCTTCCATCATGAAGGTAATCAGATTACGCATGATGGAACGGAAATCGTTATCCACAATCGCATCTTGGGCAATCAGGCGTACTGCCTGCTCGCCATCCAGACGGGCAAAGCAATCCAATGCCTGATGCAACATTTCACCTACGCCACTGGCCAACACACGCACGGTCTCGTAACCACTGAAGATGGCAACGGATTTACGATTGGCCGCAGCATCTCTGGCAATCCGTGCGATCTTGGTCGATTCATCGCCAATTCGCTCCAGATCCGTGATCACTTTGCCAGTCGCCATGACAGTGCGCAGATCGTTCGCAGCAGGCTGGCGCTTGACGATGAGGTGGCTGCACATATCATCCAGCAATACCTCAAGGCGATTCACTTCCAGATCAGATTTGATTACCAGTTCTGCCTGATCTGCATTACCAGTACGGAAGCACGACATCGCATCATGGAAATGGTTTTCAACCAAACCGCCCATCATCAAGACCTTGGAACGTATCGTTTCCAGATCATTGTCGTATTGTTTTGAAGAATGTTCACCTATCACGGTCTACTCCTAAATTTGCAATTTCTTACTTAGTTTTTAACTTAGTTTTTTACTTTATATCCACGCGTGCAGTTAGCCGAAACGACCCGTGATGTAATCCTGTGTTTCTTTTTTGACCGGGTTCATAAATATCTGATCGGTCTCACTAAATTCCACCAATTCGCCCAAATACATATACGCCGTGTAATCAGAGCAACGCGCTGCTTGCTGCATGTTGTGCGTCACAATCGCGATGGTGTAATCCTGCTTTAACTCATGAATTAATTCTTCAATCTTGACGGTAGAAATCGGGTCCAGCGCCGAGGTTGGTTCGTCCAGCAACAAGACTTCTGGCTTCACTGATACGCCGCGTGCGATGCACAAACGTTGTTGCTGACCACCAGATAAACTCAGACCACTCTTATTGAGCTTGTCTTTAACTTCGGTCCACAATGCTGCTTTTTTCAATGCCCATTCAACCCGTTCATCCATCTCACCTTTGGACAAATTTTCATACAAGCGAACACCGAATGCGATGTTGTCATACACCGACATCGGGAACGGTGTCGGCTTCTGAAACACCATACCAACTTTGGCGCGCAAAAGATTGATGTCTTGATCGGCATCTAAAATATTCTTACCGTTGTACATAATCTTGCCTTCGGCACGCTGGCCTGGATACAGATCGTACATACGGTTTAAAGTGCGCAATAAAGTCGATTTACCGCAACCAGAAGGACCGATAAATGCAGTCACTTTTTTGTCATGGATATTCAAATTAATATCACGCAAACTACGTGTCGCACCGTAGAAAAAATTCAATCCGGAAATTTCTATCGACATTTTCATATCTGCGCTGGCAGTCGCACTCGAAGATGAATTTAAACCAGCATTCATCAATGGATTAATAGCTACGTTGATTCCATTATTCATATTTGTACTCATTGGCGTTGTCATCATGCTGGTTCCAAGAAATTAGTTTTGTACTTTTTGATTAAACATCGTGCGAGACAGGATATTCAATCCCAATACGCTAAATGTAATCAGCAAAGCGCCGCCCCATGCAAGGTCACGCCAGTTATCGTAAGGACTCATAGCGAACTGGTAAATCACTACGGGTAAGTTGGCCATTGGCTTATTCATATTGCCGTTAAAGAATTGGTTATTCAATGCAGTGAATAACAAAGGTGCGGTCTCACCAGATATACGGGCAACTGCCAATAAAATACCGGTAACGACACCCGCTTTAACAGCGCGCAAACGGATTAGCAAAGCGACTTTCCAGCGCGGCGCACCAAGTGCAAAAGCAGCTTCACGCAAACTGGTTGGTACTAATCCCAGCATATTGTCGGTGGTGCGTACAACCACCGGTATGGCAATCAAGGAGATCGCTAAACTACCGGCCCATCCAGAAAAATGTTTAACATTAAATACATAGATGGCATACACAAACAAACCGATGACGATGGAAGGTGCTGACAACATAATGTCCGTCACAAAGCGTGTGATGCTGCCAAACCAGCTTTTATCACCGTATTCTGCGAGGTAGATACCGGCCAAAATACCAATCGGCGTACTGATCAGAGTAGCGAAACCGACCATCATAAAACTACCGACAATCGCGTTCATCAAACCGCCGCCATCGCTACCTGGCGCTGGCGTTGTTTCTGTGAACATATCTAAGCTAATCGCTGAGAAACCTTTGATCAGCAAAGTGAACAAAATCCACATCAGGAAAAACACGCCTAATGCCATTGCCAGAGAAGACAAAGTAATACCGATTCTATGCATCAACAAACGACGTTTGTAGACAGGATTATTTGCTGAAGAATTTAAAGCGTTGCTAGTGAGGGTCATAGGACTGGTTGAATTCGTGCTCATTTTGCACCTTCTTTTCTGGTCAAACCAAGCAACATTAATTTAGCTGCGGCCAAAACAATAAATGTGATGACAAACAAAATCAGACCAAGCAAGAACAACGATGATGTGTGCAACACGGTCTCTGCTTCGGCAAATTCGTTCGCTAAGGTAGAGGCAATACTGTTACCCGGAGCGAACAAAGACCAAGATAATTTGTGCGCATTACCGATCACAAAAGTGATTGCCATAGTCTCGCCCAAAGCCCGACCCAAGCCCAACATCACACCGCCGACTACACCAATTTTTGTATAAGGCAAAACGATTTTTCTGACGACTTCCCATTTAGTACAGCCAAGACCGTAGGCCGACTCTTTTAAGACTGGCGGGACAACCTCAAACACATCACGCATGACAGAAGCGATAAAAGGAATAATCATGATCGCTAAGATCACACCGGCAGACAAAATACCGATACCTATCATAGGGCCAGAAAACATCACACCAATCACAGGCAATTTGCCTAATGTTGCGTGTAATGCTGGTTGTATATAGTCCGAAAACAGCGGTGCGAATACAAACAAACCCCACATACCGTAAATAATACTTGGCACACCGGCCAATAATTCTATTGAAGTACCAAGCGGGCGTTTAAGCCAGGCGGGACAAATCTCAGTTAAAAATAAAGCGATACCAAAACTCACCGGGAAGGCGATCAGCAAGGCGATAATAGAGGTTGCCAGAGTACCGACAATGGCGATTAGACCACCGTATTTATCATTGACCGGGTCCCACTCTATCGTCGTCACGAAGGCAAAACCAAATTCTTGCATCGCTGGCCAGGCGCGAATGATGAGTGAAATAATGATGCCTACAAGCACCACCAAAACAAACAAAGCGAAGCCGAATGTCAGTTTATGAAATAAAAAATCCTGCCACTGCTGACGGCGCATCACCGCTGCCATATTCACCTCTGCATGATTTGCCGGTGCGCTTGGCTGCGTTGTATGTTGCTGCGGATTGCTTGATGTAGATGAGGAGGCTGACATAGCGATCGGAGGTTGTTGTGTCTGCATGGAAGGAGCTTTCCATATTGGTTTACTAGCAGCTTAATAAGTGATCGGCATGAACATGGTTGTCTGACCCATTGACTTATCCGTTCACTTACGCGTTGACTTACCTGTTCATGGCCACTTAAACAAAGGCACTGAAATCAAACAGTGCCTGTAAAACTCTTGATTAAAATCATCGGAACTTCGAAGTTTTACAAAGTAACTTCGTCGCTCCGATGATGTAGCTTCAAACTAAATTAATTACCAAATTGCTTTACCAGAAGCATCTTTGATTTTAGATTTCCAGCTATCTTCAATCAACTTCACAACTGGTGCTGGCAGAGATACATATTCCAACTCAGTAGCCATTGCGCCACCGTTTTTGAATGCCCAATCAAAGAATTTCAACACTTCTTTACCCTTGTCAGCTTCTACTTGGGATTTGTACATAATGATGAAAGATGCGCCAGTGATAGGCCATGTAACTTTGCCTGGCTGGTTAGTCAACACCAGATACATACCTGGTGCTTTTGCCCAGTCTGCACCAGCGGCAGCCGCTTTGAAGTTTTCATCATCCGGTTCTGCGAACTGGCCATCCGCATTTTTCAACAAGGTGTAGGTCATTTTGTTACGTTTTACGTAAGCGTACTCAACATAACCGATGGAATTTTTGATACGTTGTACGTTAGCTGCAACGCCTTCGTTACCTTTACCGCCCAAACCAACTGGCCATTTGACTGCAGTGCTTGCGCCAACGACTGTTTTGAATTCTGCATTGACTTTAGACAGATAGTCAGACCACAAGAATGTTGTGCCGGAACCGTCAGAACGGTGTACAACATTGATGTCTTCTGCTGGCAATTTGATACCTGGATTCAATGCAACGATTTCTGGTGCATTCCATTTTGTGATCTTGCCCATATAGATGCCGGCGAGTACGTCACCAGTCATCTTCATCTTACCTGGGCCAACACCGTCCAGATTAACGACTGGCACTACGCCACCGATAATCGCCGGGAATTGTGTCAGGCCATCAGCTTCCAGCTCTTCTAACTTCAAAGGCATATCTGATGCGCCGAAATCGACAGTTTTTGCTTTAATTTGCTTGATACCACCGCCAGAACCGATAGACTGATAGTTCAAGCCATTGCCGGTTGCTTTTTTATAGGCTTCTGCCCATTTAGCGTAGATTGGATAAGGGAAAGTGGCACCAGCGCCAGTCATGTCTGCGGCATACGCGGCAGATAAGGAAACAGTTGCACCGACTGCTGCCAGCGTAACCACTAAAGATTTGACGATACGATTGAGTTGCATATTCACCTCTGAGTTAAATAACATGATGCTATCCATTTAGTACGAAGCGAACTCTACAATCCAATTATGACAAGATTATGACTTCATTTAATATTCTGTAATAATAGATGAAATGGGGTAAAAGTTTGTATTTTTCCGTCATAAACTTGTCATATTGCCTCTTTACAATATACTCACCTACATATGACGGTCTCTATGACACGCGAGCAAAATGCCAGATCAAAAATTACCCGACCCATCAGCGGAAAAAGTGGTGACTGTCAGTGAAGAAGACTTGCCTGAAACGCCACATGATGATGCAAAAACACCGCCGAAACCACCGGCAAAACCAATTGTGACAAGCCACAATACGCAAACTCCCCAGGCACCAACGGAGTTGCCGCGCTCGGCAATCTTCCTTGACCGTGAGATGTCACAGATCGCGTTTAACTGGCGAGTACTGGCGCAGGCGGAAGATAAAACGATCCCTTTGATGGAAAGATTGCGTTACTTATGTATCGTCGGTAGCAACTTGGATGAGTTTTTTGAAGTCAGAGTCGCCAGCCTGTTAGCGCAAAATACGATTGATGGTGAGTTGGCACAGCATGCGACTTTTGTTGGGATGATGGAGCGCATTAATACTGAATGCCATCAACTGGCAAAACGCCAATACGAAGTATTAAATCAAGAAATCCTGCCGCAACTGGCACGCAAGCGTATCCATTTATTGCGTCATACCGATAGAAATGAAGCGCAACGCGCCTGGGTGAAAAGCTATTTTGACCGCGAAGTCAAACCGCTGCTCACACCGATCGGCCTTGATCCGGCACATCCATTTCCGCAGGTTGTTAATAAAAGTCTTAATTTTATCGTCTCACTGGCAGGCAAAGATGCTTTCGGTCGGGGTACTGCGATTGCGATCGTAAAAGCACCACGGGTACTGCCGCGTGTAATTAAATTGCCAGATGAGTTGTCGGACAAAGGCTTATCGTTCTGCCTGTTATCCTCAGTTATTCATGCGCATATCGGCGATTTATTCAATGGTCGTGAGGTATTGGCGTATTCACAATTCCGCGTCACGCGCGATAGCGATTTGTGGGTTGATGAGGAGGAAATTAAAAATCTGCGTCAGGCTTTACAAGGCGAATTACAAAGTCGTCAGTTTGGTGTTGCAGTTCGCTTAGAAGTTGCCAAAAACTGCCCTAATGATTTAGCCCAGTTTTTACTATCTCAATTTGCATTAGATCAAGATCGCTTATATCCGGTAGATGGCCCGGTGAATATGGTGCGCTTGTCGGAGTTAGTCGATCACGTCAAGCAACCTAGCCTGCGCTTCCCGCCCTTCTCTGCCAAGATTAATTCAAAATATACCCATAACGATATTTTTACTTTACTTGGCAAGCAAGATATTTTGCTGCACCACCCTTTCCAACCGTTTCAGACCGTCATTGATTTCATCCGGTCAGCCTCACTCGATCCAAGTGTCGTCGCGATTAAACAAACAATTTATCGTACCGGCATGAATTCAGATTTGATGGAGTCGCTGATCACTGCGGCACGTCATGGCAAAGAAGTGACTGTCATCGTAGAACTGATGGCGCGCTTTGATGAAGAAGCCAATATCAACTGGGCGGACCGACTGCAAAGAGCTGGTGCGCAAGTTGTGTATGGCGTGGTTGGATTAAAGACGCATGCCAAGCTGGCATTAGTAATACGGCGTGAAGAAGGTGGCGTCTTGCGCCATTATGCGCACATGGGTACAGGTAATTATCATCCATCGACTACCAAGTTTTACACCGATTTTGGTTTGCTCACTGCCCACCCGGAACTGGCGGCTGAGGTGAATGAAGTCTTCATTCATTTAACCGGATTAAATAAACCCAAGAAGCTGGAATACCTTTGGCTAGCGCCATTTGCCCTACAACCACAAATCATCAAAGCCATCCGTAACGAAGCCAAAATCGCGCGCTCGGGTCGGCCTGGTCGGATCATCGCCAAAATGAATGCCTTGCTAGACGAATCCGTCATCCGCGCTTTGTATGCCGCCTCTGCCGATGGCGTCAAAATTGATCTGATCATTCGCGGTGCCTGCGCCCTGCGACCTGGCGTGCCGGGATTATCAGAAAACATCAAGGTGCGCTCTATCATCGGACGCTTTTTGGAACACAGCCGCATTTATTATTTCCGTAATGATCTGGCACATGATGTGTACCTGGCGAGCGCTGATTGGATGAGTCGTAATTTATTCCGCCGGATTGAAGTTGCCTTCCCTATTTTGGATAAATCCCTGAAAAAACGGGTGATGACAGAGGGACTTGATCCCTATTTAAAAGATAACGTCAACGCCTGGACGCTAGACAGTGAGGGCGAATATCACCGCAAAAAAGCCCGCACAAAACAGGCCGCTATTTGCGCACAACAGAGCCTGATGCAACGCCTAGGCTCTTTGTCTGAAACAGAGGGCGAATAAAATGGACCTAATCTTGTGGCGTCATGCAGAAGCAGAAATAGCAACGCCAGAGATGCCCGACAGCTTTCGTAAGCTCACAGGCAAAGGCATTAAACAAGCTAATAAAATGGCCTATTGGTTAGATAGTAATTTACCTGAGACCTGTCGCATCCTGGTTAGCCCAACGGTAAGAACCAGAGAGACCATGGCAGCACTCGACCGCAAGTTTAAAGTGCTGCATGAGATAGGCCCAGATGCAGATGCAGACGCCCTGCTACAAGCCGCCAACTGGCCAAATAGCCGCGAACCTGTGCTGATCATTGGACACCAGCCTACCCTGGGGCAAGTCGCCGCACGTCTGATCGCACCAATGCAACAAGAGTGCGCAGTACGCAAAGGTAATGTCTGGTGGATTAGCCAAAAGCAGAGGAATAAAGAGGAAGGCGACGACGATTTGCAAACCTATCTGAAGGCGATTATGTCGCCGGACTTGGTTATAAAATAAAAGAAATAGCCAAAAGGAACTTCTAAAATAGGACGTCCAATTAAAATGGGGCTTCTGGCACGAAATCACGCCAGAAGCCCCATTTTCAATGGACGTTCTAAATTCACAGATATTATCCATTGGAACTGCAACAAATGCCTTTGGTGAACTACGTGGCTCCAAACGGCGATACACGCTGGATCTTGTCAGGAGAAGTAACGGCGCCCGGCAGTCTTTGCTAGGAACCTATACCCAAACAGTGATATCTTTCAAATAAAAAACAACAGCCAAAAAATAAAAAAAGCGAATACAACCTTCATCGTATCCGCTTTTTTTTAATTAACTACAACAACTGTCATATACAACTACTCGTAATCGCTCACAGGCACGCAAGAGCAAAACAAATTGCGGTCGCCGTAGACGTTGTCTGCACGCCCTACCGGTGGCCAGTATTTTTGTTTGCGTAAAGATGCAACTGGGAATGCCGCGACTTCCCGACCATAAGCATGCACCCAATCATTGGCGACCAATACTTGTGCTGTATGTGGTGCATTTTTGAGTGGATTGTCTTTAGCATCATATTCGCCGCTCGCAACTTTGGCGATCTCTTCACGGATCGTGATCATGGCGTCGATGAAACGATCCAGTTCCACTTGAGATTCACTCTCTGTCGGTTCAATCATCAGCGTACCGGGTACCGGGAAGCTCATAGTCGGTGCGTGGAAACCAAAATCGATCAGGCGTTTTGCCACATCTTCATTACTGATGCCGGTTGCATCTGTCAACGGACGCAAATCCAAAATACACTCATGCGCGATCAAGCCGTCATGACCAGAATATAAAACTGGATAATGTGGCGCCAGACGTTTAGCAATATAGTTGGCCGCCAGAATTGCGGTTTCCGTTGCCGCTTTAAGACCTTCTGATCCCATCATGGCGATATACATCCATGAGATTGGCAGAATACTCGCAGAGCCAAAGGGTGCTGCACTGACAGCGGAAATACCATCTGCACCGCGCACATAGCCAGTCGATTTCTGATTCGGCAAAAACTTCGCCAGATGAGCACCTACGGCAACCGGACCAACACCTGGACCACCACCACCATGAGGAATACAGAAGGTTTTATGCAAATTGAGATGACTGACGTCACCGCCAAACTTGCCCGGTGCAGCAACACCAACCAGCGCATTCATATTCGCACCATCGACATACACTTGACCGCCATGGGTATGAACAATGTCACACAGCTGTTGAATGCCTTCTTCAAACACACCATGCGTGGATGGATAAGTCACCATTGCCGCAGCCAGATTAGCGCTGTGTTTTTCTGCCTTGGCTTTAAGATCAACCAGATCAACGTTACCGTTGTCATCGCAGGCGACGACAACCACTTCCATCCCGACCATGCTGGCGGATGCCGGATTGGTGCCATGTGCAGAGGACGGGATGAGGCAAATATTCCGATGCGCTTCGCCACGTGAGGCGTGGTAGGCCTGAATTACCAGCAGACCTGCGTACTCACCTTGTGAGCCAGCGTTTGGCTGTAACGAGACAGCATCGTAGCCAGTCGCAGCGCACAGCATGGCCTCTAACTGATCAATCATTTCGCGATAGCCAATCGTCTGGTCATCTGGTGCAAAAGGATGAATGTTAGAGAATTCTGGCCATGTCACCGGGATCATTTCTGACGTTGCATTCAACTTCATGGTGCAAGAACCCAGCGGTATCATTGTGCGATCTAATGCTAGATCTTTGTCCGCCAGACTACGCAGATAACGCAGCATTTCATGCTCTGCGTGATAGCGATTAAAAGTGGGATGTGTCAGGAAAGTGCTGGTACGTACCAGCGCGGCTGGCAAGGCATCCGACACCGCTGCTTCGGTTGCATCAAAATCAGGAATAACTTTGCCGTGAGCAAAAATACTCCACAACGCATCGATATCAGCCCGTGTAGTTGTCTCATCCAAAGAAATACCAACTTGAGTAGTGCTAATTTGGCGCAGGTTATAACCTGCTGCTTGCGCTGCCTGATGGACGGCATCTGCATCACTGACATTGATCGTTAAGGTATCAAAATAAGTCGCATTAGCGATCGTCAAACCCACTTGTTGCAGACCTGATGCAAGTACGCCCGTGAAACGATGTACCCGTTGCGCAATCTGACGCAGTCCGGCCGGGCCATGATAAACCGCATACATCGAAGCAATCACCGCCAACAATACTTGGGCAGTACAGATGTTCGAGGTCGCTTTTTCACGACGGATATGTTGTTCCCGTGTTTGCAACGCCAAGCGATATGCCTGGTTACCTTGCGCATCAATCGTCACGCCAACCAAACGGCCAGGCATACTACGTTTGAATGCGTCGCGTGTGCCCATATAACCTGCATGCGGACCGCCGAAGCCAAGCGGAACACCAAAGCGCTGACTGTTACCGACTACGACGTCTGCGCCCCACTCACCCGGTGGCGTGATCAGGGTCAGCGCCAGCAAGTCAGCAGCAGCGATCACCATCGCGCCTTTAGCATGTACCGCAGCAGCAAACTCGCGGTAATCACGGATAGCGCCATCGACACTTGGGTACTGCAACAGCACGCCGAAGCACTCACTCTCAAGGGCTTCATTGGTGGTGAAAGTACGAACTTCTATCCCCAATGGTTTAGCACGGGTTTCAATGATCTCGCGGGTTTGCGGCAGTACGTCATGGGCGACATAAAACACGTTGGAACTTGATTTTCCTACTCGCTGGATCAGGGTCATCGCCTCAGCAGCAGCAGTACCTTCGTCCAGCATTGATGCATTGGCGATGTCCATGCCTGTCATATCTGTGATGACTTGCTGGAAGTTGATAATCGCTTCTAAACGTCCCTGAGAAATCTCTGGCTGATATGGCGTGTAGGCCGTGTACCAGGCTGGATTTTCAAAAATATTACGCAGAATGACGCCAGGTGTATGTGTGTTGTAATAACCCTGACCAATCAGAGATTTCAATACTTTATTTTTGCTTGCTAAGGACTTTAAGGTCGCAAGCGCTTCTTGCTCGGACTTGGCTTCGGTAAATTGCGCCAGTGGCAGTACATCATGGCGACGGATATTGGTAGGCACGATCGCATCGATCAAGGCAGTACGCGTGGCATAACCCAAAGTTTTGAGCATGGCGGCTTGTTCTGCCTCAGAGGGACCAATATGTCTGGCGATGAAGGCGTCATGCGCTTCAAGTTGGGTTAAGCTGGTTCTGGTCATAATAGAATTCTAGGATTCAAAAAACGTGAAATAAAAACCGTCAAATGTGCTGGAAAGGCGATAGAGATGAGAGCATCAAATGACTGGCAAATACTCTCCCGTCAGGACTAAACCGAGGGAGAGAATTCAATTTAACCGATGTTTTTTGCGTATGCGTCAGCATCCATCAAAGCATCGACATCAGCAGAATTACTTGGCTTCATTTTGAACATCCATGAACCGAATGCATCGGTGTTGATTGCTTCTGGCGCATCGGCGACTGCTTGGTTTACTTCAACTACTTCGCCTGACACCGGCGCATAAATATCGCTTGCCGCTTTGACGGATTCGACCACGGCGCAATCCTTACCCGCAGTCAATGCCTGGCCAACTTTTGGCAAGTCAACAAACACGATATCGCCCAAAGCATCTTGTGCAAAATCAGAGATACCTACGGCGATCGTACCGTCGGCTTCAACACGCACCCATTCGTGGGAGGCGGTATATTTGAGATTAGCTGGAATTGTCATGGCATGCTCCAAAAAAATGATTGTTGATTTAAAAGTCGAAATTAAAATTGATTTTGTATGATCCGGGTCTATACCTGATCACAACGTCAGTACAAATAAGGTACAACGATTCAGTACAACAGCAAACGCACAATGATTATGGAACCGATTATGCGACCAATATTTTACCGTTGCGAACAAACGGCAATTTGACTACGGTCGCTGCTAATTGCTTATCGCGGATCACGACCTGTACCGTATCGCCGATCGCCACATCCATCGGCAGACGTGCCAAGGCAATTGCTTGCTGCATGGAAGGACTGAAAGTACCGCTGGTGATTTCACCCGCGCCAATAGCAGTGATGACTTTTTGATGTGCGCGTAAAATACCGCCTTTTTCACGCAAAATCAGACCGAGGAATTGGGCTGTTTGTCCCTGCTCTTGCAATGCTTTTTTACCGACAAAATCGCGCTCGCTCACCAGATCAATCGTCCATGCTAATCCAGCATTTAAGGGATTCACTGTGTCGTCCATATCTTGGCCGTATAAATTCATACCGGCTTCCAGACGCAACGTATCACGCGCTCCCAGGCCAGCCGGCTTAACACCTGCGGCGATCAAAGCATCCCAAAATGCGACGACTTTATCTGCAGCGACTGCGATTTCAAATCCGTCTTCTCCGGTGTAACCCGTGCGAGCCACCATGACCTCACCAAACGCGGTGTCAGCAACAATAACGGCGTTAAACGGTTTGATCTCAGCACTGGCAGCTTTGGCTTCTGTCAAAACTTCCCATGCTTTAGCGCGGGCGTTGGGACCTTGTACCGCAACGAGTGCGAAAGCATTAGCACCATCGCGGCGCTGGGTAATGGTAATGCCGCTATCAGTAGCAAGATTGTGCGCGGACATCCATGCGAGATCTTTTTCAGCAGTACCCGCATTGACGACGAGACGGAACCAGTTCTCGCTCAAAAAATAGATAATCAGATCATCGACGACCGTTCCTTGTGGCGTCAGCATCGCTGAATACAGCGCTTTGCCAGGGACTTGTAATTTATCGACATTGTTGGCGACCAGGCTGCGCAAAAAGGAACGAACCTTGTCACCTTTGAGATCCACCACACACATGTGCGACACATCAAACATGCCGCAATCAGTGCGAACCGCATGATGTTCTTCAATTTGTGAGCCGTAGTTGACTGGCATATCCCAGCCGCCGAAATCAACCATTTTTGCGCCAGCAGCACGATGTGCGGCGTTGAGAGGAGTTGCCTTGAGAGATGTCACTGCTTGCGTCATGAGAGCCTCATTACCAAAATAGAAGGGACGATCCATCACACAGGCGAGCGAGCTCATCCATGCGACAACATCGCAGACCCCTCTGTCCTGATACCTGAGAGATTACGGACTGCGTTTTAACAACAGCAATCCGCGCGCACCTTCGGTGGGTAGTTCGGCTTAAATCTATTTAATGCTACGTAATGCCGCTACCGCTCTCCAGAGTTTGGGCTGAAAATCCAGCCCCTTGATCAGTCCATTTGCCTGAGAGTTTTTGGGTGTTAGCCCCTTCGGCGGCGGCTTGCAACTATAAACATCAATCTAGCTGGCCGCGCTCTCCTGATCAAGTTCAGCGATTATAAGGGCTTAGAAAGCGCTTGAGAGCGTTGAGGGGTAAATATTTGTGAGCTTGTATTTTTGTGTCAGGATTTCTATTTCTACAATCTTTGAGATCATTGATGTTTCATTTTTAAGTGGTAGCGGAATATTGATTGAAAACAATTGTCACAAAAAGCTGTAAGCGCGCGAAAACTCATACAAGCGACGATTCATCTGACTACACTGAAATTAAGTATCGTTATTTCTTAACGATCAATTCAATGATGCGGTGGGAGAACTAGTATGAACGCGGCGCCTTTTCCAAACAACGAAACTCAACGCATAGCATCATTACGTTCTCTCGACGTTCTCGATACCGAACCAAAAGCAGAACTAGATGCCTTGGTGAAGGCAGCGTCTTTAGTTTGCGGCGTGCCGATATCTCTGATCAGTTTGATCGATACAGAAAGACAATGGTTCAAAGCGAACTTAGGATTGCCAGGCGTATCTGAAACCCCAAGAGATATCGCGTTTTGCTCGCATGCTATTCTTGAAAACGATATTTTCGAAATTTATGATGCGCTGCAAGACGAACGCTTCGCTAATAATCCTCTTGTTACCGACCATCCCGATATCCGATTTTACGCAGGCGCACCAATTACGATAAGTGATGGTAGTCGTGTCGGTACATTATGTGTCATCGACCGACTTCCAAATCGCCTGGACGAAAAACAACATGAGGTTCTGCGTTGTCTGGCCAATGCCGCCGCTGCAATACTTGAAGGACAACGTGACAAACGTGCTTTGCTGGCAAAGAGTCAACGAATCACTAATCTTATTGAAAGTACCCACGTGGGTACATGGGAAAGAAATTTCCAAACCGGAGCAGTACGATATAACGAGCGGTGGGCTGAAATTACTGGCAGAACATTGCTGGAACTAGAACCATTGACTCCACAGATCTGGCTTGATCTCATTCATCCGGGCGACCTGATTGCATGCCAATCAGAATTAGACATCCATTTAGCAAATCTCAGCCCACGTTACGAGTCTGAAGTTCGTTTAAAACATAAAGATGGCAATTGGAGGTGGGTACTCGATAGCGGCAAAGTTATCAGCTGGACTTCCGATGGCAAACCAGAATGGATGTTGGGTACTTTACTCGACATTACTGATCGCAAACATCAAGAGGAAGACCTTCGTAAAAGCCAGCTATTTTTAGACCGGACAGGCAAATTAGCAGGCGTCGGGGGTTGGGAAGTCGATCTCATTACCAACGAAATCTACTGGTCAGACGAAACCTGCCGCATTCATGGGGTTCCAGTTGGTTTCAAACCGACAATGGATCAGGCAATTCATTTTTATGCACCTGCTGCTCAGCCTATTATTTTGGAAGCAGTACAAAGTGGAATCTTAACGGGTAAAGGCTGGGATCTTGAACTGCCCTTCATCCGGGCTGATCAACGACCGATCTGGGTACGTGCCGTGGGTACCGTCGAATTCGTAGACAAAAAACCGATACGATTAGTTGGTGCATTCCAAGATATTACCGAGAGAGTAGAAGAACATTTAGCATTACAAATTGCGAACGATCGTATAGAACTTGCGACCGATAGCGGAGCCATCGGTATCTGGGAATATGATCTCATCAACAGCACCGTGCTATGGGACGCGTGGATGTATCGTTTATTTGGACTGCTGCCTCGCACTCAGGCAGGTAGCTTTGAAACAGCTGCATTTGAAACTGACACATTTAAAACAAATACATTTGATTTTTGGAAAAATCACATTCATCCAGATGACATAGAAAAAATAACGCTGGCAACGCAATTAGCCATTAGCGGCACAAAACCATTTCAACTGGAATACAGAGTAATCTGGCCAGATGCTAGTTTGCATTACATCAAAAGTACCGCGCTGGTTAAATACGACGCACAAGGTAATGCCTTGCGCATGGTCGGCACGGCGATCGATATATCTGCACCAAAAAAACTGGAAATAGAACTCGCCGAGCAACATGCATTACTGCATGTCACCCTAAAATCGATTGGTGATGCGGTAATTACTACCGATGCAAAAGGTTATATTAACTGGCTCAATCCAGCCGCAGAACGTATGACAGGATGGCTTGCCAGCGAGGCACAAAACCGACCGCTGACGCAAGTTTTTCATATCATCAATGAAGAGACCCGCAAACCAGCAGCCAACCCTATCACCACCTGTTTAGCGCAAGAAAAAATAGTTGGTTTAGCCTACAAGACGGTTCTGATTTCACGCAATGGTAGCGAATTTGGCATTGAAGATTCTGCCGCTCCTATCCGTAATGAGCGAGGTGAAATTCTCGGTGTTGTGCTGGTATTCCACGACGTGACAGAGCAACGCCGCTTATCGGGTGAAATGAGTTTTAGAGCTAGCCATGACGTGCTTACAGGCTTGGTCAACCGGATAGAGTTTGAGGTCAGATTACAAAAATTATTAGACTCAGCACGCGCAGATCATAGCCAGCATGCTTTGCTATACATTGACCTTGATCAGTTCAAATTGGTAAATGACGCATGCGGCCATGCAGTAGGCGATCAATTACTACAACAGGTATCTAAATTATTGTCAGAAACAGCGCGCACGCGGGATACCCTTGCCAGACTAGGAGGTGACGAATTTGCGATCCTGCTAGAACAATGCTCAACCGATCAGGCACAACGAGTGGCGCAGCAAATATGTGACCGGATGGATGATTTCCGTTTTATGCATGATGGTAGACGTTTCCGTATCGGTGCGAGTATCGGACTGGTGCCGGTGGACGATCGCTGGTCATTGACCGAAGCCATTATGCAAGCAGCCGATACCTCTTGTTATGCCGCAAAAGAAGCTGGTCGCAACAGAGTGCATGCTTGGTTTGACACTGATCTTGCAATGCGTGCCCGTCATGGTGAGATGCAATGGACTACCCGTATTGAACAAGCGCTTGATGAAGATCGTTTTGTGCTCTACGCCCAAAAAATTATTGCACTGAACGATCAATCACCCGGTTTGCATGCAGAGGTATTACTGAGAATGCGTGATTTTGATGGTTCATTGATAGGCCCGGGTGCTTTTTTACCCGCCGCAGAGCGTTTCAATCTGGCATCTCGTATCGACAAGTGGGTTCTTAAACAAACCATTACCTGGATGAGAAGCTTAGTCTCTATCGACCATATCGCAAAAATCAGCGTTAATCTCTCAGGACAATCAGTCGGTGACAGAGCATTTCATCGATGGGCTATTGATGTACTTGCCAATGCCGGGTCGGCGATTTGCGCACGATTATGTTTAGAAATTACAGAGACCGCAGCAGTCACCAATCTGGCTGATGCCGCTTTATTTATTGAACAAATTCATGACATTGGAGTACGGGTTGCATTAGATGATTTTGGCGCTGGAGCCTCATCATTTGGCTATCTGAAGAAAATGTCTGTCGATTATTTAAAAATCGACGGTCAATTTGTGATGGATATTGTGACCGATCCTCTGGACGAAGCAGCGGTGAAATGTTTTGCCGATGTTGCGAAGGTGATCGGTGTCAAAACCGTCGCTGAGTTTGTTGATCATCCCGATGTACTTGCGCGATTATGCGAAATTGGAATCGATTTTGCACAAGGCTTTTTACTTCATAAGCCTGCGCCAATTGATGAACTGGAATTTATCAATATCATTTAAAAGTCAAAAAAATAGCCGGCTAATTTGCAGACTATTTTTTGATTTTACAAACTAAATTAATACGAGCGGGAGCTGCAAAGTACCTGGACGGTTTAGTACAAGTCTTACAAATAAATATCCCGCTTGATCTGTTGCATCTGCTGGGTATATCTAAAATTCCAGCTACGTAACTCATCCATTCTAAACGCTGTTTTTTGTAAAAAGTCGCGCAACTCTTGTCGCTCACGCTCGCGTTTGCGATCGTTGTTGGCAGTGTCATTATTCACAACCCGGTTTTTGTCATCCTGATCGCGGCGGATGTCCCGTTCGATGCGATCCAGTCTGCGTGCAGCATCCACCCTACGGTCGTTTAAAGATGCTAAATCATTGTCGACATTGGCAAGTTTTCTGGCGAGGTCTTCATAATCTTGCCCACTGGTCCAGGCGCGGCGTACTCGATTTTGCATACTGGCCTGACAAACTTCAAATGCCATGCGGTTATTGCCACGGCCAAAGTTAAAGGCATTGTCAGGGCTGCAGTAATTCGCGTTTTGGGTAGTCCATGCCTGATTATAAGTATCGCGGGTTTGGGCAATCACAAAGACATTATTGGCTCTGGCGCTGCTCATACGTTCTTCAATTTGATTGGGTTTACCAAAGCCATCGGTGTTGCCGGCATCGCGCCAATATTGAATCAGTCTTTGCTCCCACTGCTGCACATACTCTGCTTCAGAAAACTTCAGGCCACGGGGTTTGGCGTCAGCACGACGCGTATGCACATCACGTCCTTCGGTCGCATCGCTCCAGCCTAATCTGCGCCAGTACTCAATAATCTCTTTATTCCAGGCTTCTTTATAAGCGTCTTCGCGGACAAATAATCCGCTTACTAATGCCGCCTGCGCGCGTTTTTTTAACTCAGTATCGGGTACTCCGTCATGCGCATCTTGAAAACCAATCTGCGTCCAATACGCATAATTACCATTAGCCCAACCTTGCTGATAGCTGCTTTGATTGAAGCCAATCTGCTGACCGCTGGCGGCACGATTTTGCTCTTCTTTAGCGGTACGACCGGCTTTACCATCCAGATCACCCAGGCCATACCAATAGTCGGCGTTACCTTTGACCCAGCCTTGCTGATACGCGGTTTTGTTGAGGGGCGTTTTATTACTCGTGATTTTTTCTGACACCACTTGGGTATCGAAGTAGCTGATCGCCTGCCCGCTGCGACCATCGTTACTACCCAACTCAGTCCAAAAATGCTGATTGCCCTGCTCCCAGCCAAGCTGATAATTGCTGGCAGATTCTGCCTTGATTTTGTCGCTATCGACGACAGAGCAGAATTTGCGGCGCTCTTCAAAGCGCGGATCAAATCCTTGCGCACCATCTTTGTTACCGATGAAATTCCAATCGCCGGTTTTGCAATCATGCATTTGGCTGATCGTCGTCTGGCACGCTGCCAGCGGCAAAATCAGGAGGAGTGAGAGGACAGCCTTGCGACAAAGTGTGAGCATAGAAATTTGTAATTAATTGTAAGAATGTGACTTCAACGCTTGTAACACCTATTTTGTTGACCGTGCTGTCAAAATCATCTACTGCTGACAGGGCGAATGAACACGGATTCAATATACTCCCCATTATTTTTTAATGAAACAGCCGATTATCCATATAATACAAGGATAACTAAAATATACTTATCACCAGTATCTATTTTAACAATATCAATCTTTGTGGCGTGACCAACATTAGAGCGCTCAGTAATTTACTGGAAACACCTTTCCCTCATCAGCAAGCCAAGCGAAGTCCGGTCAGAGATATTTGCGCAGAAAAACCTAGGCAGAAAACCCCCTTCGCGCTCTGTTGTAAAAATCATCCTGTCAAAACAAAAGTTTGTTTTATAGAAAGTATTCTGCCTATAATCCATTTTCATTTTTCCTGGACAAAACGATATGGCACGCTTATTTAAGTGGTTAGGACGAGGGGTCTTATTCTTGCTATTACTGCTCGTGATTGGCTTTGTACACGTCTGGTATTTCAAGCCGTTAAAAATCGATTGGTTTTATGGGCGCGTGATGGCGAGCTTCGCATTGCAGCAGCCGGAGATGTTATCGAGTATGCGGATTTTGCCGGACCGGATGGATTTTTATAGCGACAAGTTAAGCGATGCTTCGCCAGCCGCTGAGCAAAAAATGGCCGATATGGTGAAAGCCGATCTAGAGACTTTGCACCGTTATCAGCGCGACTCATTTGATCGCGACGGCCAATTGTCTTATGACACGATGGACTATTTTTTGCGCATGCAAGATGAGGGTGATCGCTATCGTGATCTGAGTTTCCCCGTGAACCAGATGTTTGGCGTGCAATCAAGCTTGCCTAACTTTATGACCGAAGTACATCAGGTTAACTCAGTAGCAGAAGCTAAAAGTTATATCGCTCGTCTGAAAAAATTCCCCGTTAAATTTGATCAGGTGCTGGAAGATTTGCGCCTCAGGGACAGCAAAAATATTATTCCGCCCCAATTTATGGTGGAAAAAGTACTGACACAAATGCAGGGCTTTATCGCCAAACCAGCCAAACAAAATCCGTTGTACACCAACTTTAAAGAGAAGCTGGATAAAATCCCCGCAGATAAAATCGATGCCAGCTCACGTAGTGATTTGCTAGCGCAAGTCGATGCGTCGATTACACAGCAGGTATATCCCTCTTATCAAAAATTAATCAGCTATTTCACCGCGCTGCAACCAAAAGCACAAGGCAATTTTGGCGCATGGCATATGCCTGATGGCGATGCCTACTACGCCTGGTGTGTGCGCATGCATACGACGACTGACATGACGCCGCAACAGGTGCATGACTTAGGTCTGGCAGAAGTCGCCCGGATCACCCAAGAAATGGACGCCATCTTAAAAAGTAAAGGCTTGGCAGACGGTAGCATCGGTGTCCGTGTTTTAAAATTATCGCAAGACCCTGAGCAGTTGTATCCTAATACGCCAGAGGGCAAACAAGCCATGCTCAAAGGCTATCAGGCAATTTTAGACGAGGTGAATAAAGGGCTCGGCAGCGCGTTTGATGTCCGTCCAAAGTTAGGGGTAGAAGTCAAAGCAGTACCGCAATTTGCCGAGGCTACCGCACCTGGCGCGTATTACAGCGAAGGTGCTTTTGATGGGTCTCGTCCCGGGATTTTTTACGCCAATATGCGTGATACCAAAGAAAATCCTAAGTTCACGATGCGCACCCTCGCCTATCATGAAGGCATACCTGGCCATCACTTCCAGATATCGATTGCGCAAGAATTAAAAGACGTGCCGTTTTTCCGCCAAGTATTACCCTTTACCGCCTATGCAGAGGGCTGGGCATTGTATTCAGAACGCCTGGCTTGGGAAATGGGATTTGAAAAAGATCCTATGGATAACCTGGGTCGCCTGCGCGACGAAATGATGCGTGCCGTACGTCTGGTCGTTGACAGCGGCATCCACTACAAACACTGGACACGCGAACAAGCCATAGACTACATGGCTGACAATACTGGCATGGCCTTGACCGATGTCACCACCGAGATCGAACGCTATATGGTCGATCCGGGACAAGCATTAGCCTACAAAGTCGGCATGCTGAAAATCCTCGCCTTGCGTGAAAAGGCGAAGTTGGCACTTGGCGATAAATTCGATTTAAAGCAATTCCATAACGAGGTATTGACCCACGGCGCTTTGCCTTTGGTTGTGCTGGAGCGAGTGATTGATGATTGGATTGCCAAGCGACAAAAAGCTTAAGTCTGGACTAGATAGAAAAATTACTCCCCATATGTATATTTAAGTTGTCCATATAATCATTGGACAACAGAGTATATTTATAAAAATATTGGGGGAGTATATTGTGTTAATGACAGATTCATTAATACAAATGATGGCCGCTAATGGTCTGTCGCATCGCTTAATTTTGAATTTTCAGCAGATCGATTTCAAATAATTTCGGCCACAATTTTCCAGTGACAAACAGGCGATGGCGCTTACTGTCATAAGCAATACCATTGAGTACCGCATCAGCGGAATTGCTAACGCGTTCGCCAGGTGGCAGCAAGCCTTTCAGATTGATCCAGCCGACGACATGGCCTGTTGCCGGATCAATTCGGGCAATCACATCGGTGCCCCAGATATTGGCGAATAGCTCGCCTTCCACCCACTCAAGCTCGTTTAGTCTATCTACGGCGATACCATCGGCCATCACATAAATCCTGCGTTCCTCTTTTAATGTGACTGGATTAAGGATGCGGATAAAAGGTGTGCCGTCGCTCATATATACATGGCGTGTATCGCTGGTCAGACCCCATCCTTCGCCCGTGTAAGTAAAGCGTTTTTTTAAGTTAAAGGTTTTAGCGTCGAAGATAAAGCCGACTTGCGACTTCCAGGTCAAACTAATAATTTTCCCATCGATTTCGGTCGATCCTTCGCCAAAAAATTCTGGACTCAAATCTTTCTGCTGTAAGATTTTACCGCTCACAAGATCAACTTTTCTTAGCGATGAGTGCCCAGCTAATCCGGTACTTTCATACAAAAAATCGTCTTTATAAAACAAGCCTTCAGTAAAAGCGGATGGATCGTGCGGGTAAGTATTTTTGACGATGTAGCCATAGACAGGGATGGCAGCATGCGCCATATTCGCTGCTAATAAAGCGCTCGCTAACAGACATTTCAGAAAATTTTTAAACATGGATTCCTTTGCTCGGTTGGCTTCGCACATGAGGACTGAAGAGAAAGCCATCGACTACATTTTAAGACAGGTGTAACTTGCTGCGACTAGATTGTTGACCAGAACAATACACGCGTACGACGACAGAACGCAAGACACCTTCAACAGTTTTAATTGGTTTTACGACTATGCTTTTACGACTATTCTCATAAAAAGGCAATATGATACCGCTAACATCAAGCCCGAATACTCCTTAAAATACATGCTTGATCCTATTAATATCCCAAGTAATTTCTTTATTCAGCTACCAACTATTCTGTGAAAAAAAATCTTTATCAATTGACTGCGGCAGCATTGTTGTTCGCATCCACAAGCTCACCTACATTTTCCGCAACCAGTGTGACGGACGATCTAGGGACGACGATTACTCTGGCGCGTCCGGCGCAAAAAATCATCAGCTTGTCGCCTCATGTGACCGAGTTAGTGTTTGCTGCCGGTGCAGGTGATCATCTGATTGGCACCGTTAAATACAGCGACTACCCTGAAGCGGCAAAAGCCATCCCGCGAGTTGGCGACAATCGTCAACTCGATATCGAGCGCATTATTGCGATGAAGCCCGATTTGCTGGTGGTGTGGATGCATGGCGCTTTTGAGCGTCAGTTAGAACCGCTGCGCAAATCAGGCATACCATATTATTTTAGTGATCCGCATAAGCTGGAAGATGTTCCCGCCACCTTGCTCAAGTTGGGTACGTTATTTGGGACTGAAAAGCAGGCTCAGATAGCGGCAGCGGACTTTAGCCAGCAGCTCAACCAGCTTGTCGCACGCTATCAGAGCAAACCAAAGGTCAGAACGTTTTATCAGGTCTGGAGTAAACCTATCTACACACTCAATGACAAGAATATCGTCAGTGATGCGATCAGGATTTGTGGTGGCGAGAATATTTTCGGACACTTGTCTGCTGCTGCGCCAGTAGTGGGACTGGAGTCAGTGATACAAGAAAACCCCGAGGTGATTTTGACAGGTGACAGCAAACTGCAAGCTACCAGCGGACTAGAGCAATGGAAAGATATTAAAAACTTATTAGCAGTCAAAAACAATAATCTGATTGTGGTCGATGGCGATTTATTAAACCGTGCCGGACCAAGAATTATTGAAGGTGCCAAAGCGGTATGTGAAGCATTAGATCAGGCACGCAGCCGACGTGACACTAAGATTGACAGCAAGCTTGACACTAAGACTGATACGAAGTTAGCCCCAATCAAGTCATCGGTAACACCATGACGATGAGCAAATCTCCCTACCAGCGTATAGCCTGTTTATCCACCGAGGCAGTAGAAACCTTATACGCGCTTGGCGCAGAAGAGTTGATCGTCGGGATTTCTGGCTATACCACCCGTCCTGCCAGAGCCAGACAAGAGAAGCCAAAAATTAGCGGATTCTCTTCTGCCAAAATAGATCGCATTCTGGCGGTGCAGCCAGATCTGGTGATTGCGTATTCCAATATGCAAGCGGATATTTGCCGTGACCTGATTGCCGCGGGGATTGAGGTGCACGTCTTTAATCAACATACGGTTGCGGGGATTTTACGCATGATAACGGCGCTCGCCAGTCTGGTTGATAAGCAACAGCAAGGTGCAGAATTGATCGCTTATTTGCAAACAAAGACAGAACATATTCAACAGCAAGCCGCGCAATGGACGCGCAGACCCAAGGTCTATTTTGAAGAATGGAATGAGCCTTTGATGTCCGGTATAGGCTGGGTTTCAGAACTGATCCAGATCGCTGGTGGTGACGATATCTTTGCTGAGTTAGCGCAACATCACAGCGCCAAACAACGCATCATTACTGACCCCGGCGAGGTAGTGCGACGCGTGCCAGATATCATCATGGGATCGTGGTGCGGTAAAAAATTCAGACCAGAAACCGTGACAGAACGCGACGGTTGGCAGCAGATTCCGGCGGTACAAAATGGCTTAGTAGTAGAGATAAAATCGGCCGATATATTGTCGCCAGGACCGTCAGCGATTTTGTATGGTTTACCGCAGTTGCATGCTTTAATTTCTCGCTGGCAAGACATTTGACTCACTGCATCGTCAGTCAATAATAAGCAAAATCCCGCTTGGGATTTGCTTGAGCAAATGTCTATGTCCTTACATTTTCAACAATCCACCTTAACTTCGTTTTTATTTCGCTTCAACGCCATGCCCACAGAACGCGGTGCTGTCTGCACAAAACCAAATTGCGCATACAACTCTTGTGCTTTGCCGTCAGCAATTAAGCTGATGTAAGCACTGTCAGGCGCATTTATTTCTAGATAGGCGACAATCCCCTGCATGATGCGCTTACCTAAACCTTTGCCTTGATGCAAGGGAAGTACGGCGATATCAACCACCTGATAAAAACAACCTCCATCGCCAATGACACGCCCCATACCAACGGCCTGATCGTTGAGCATAATTTGGATCGCAAACAAGCTATTCGGCAAACCTCTGCTGGCGGCCTCGGTCGTTTTTCCGCTTAAGCCTGCACCTGATCGCAAAGCTTGATAGACCTCAATCGAAGGGATCAGATTACTGATCGAATACGCGCTTGCGTGCTGATCAAGCTGATTTGTTTTGTTCATGGCGTTAAATACTCTCTCAAAATGAAGGGCATTAAACTATACAGACAAGCCTGAAGCATATAAAAATCAATATACTCCCCGATATATTTTAAGTTTTACGCTCATTGACCAGTGAATGATTGGACGTCTAATATATACTAAGCCCAGTATATTATTATCTCTCATCCTATGAAAATCACCACTTTAATGGTGCAAGGCACCACCTCAGACGCGGGTAAAAGCACCGTAGTCGCCGCCTTATGTCGTCTGCTCAAACGACAAGGTGTGTCGGTCGTGCCGTTGAAGCCGCAGAACATGGCATTGAATAGTGCCGTGACAATCGACGGTGGCGAGATCGGCCGGGCGCAGGCATTGCAAGCGATCGCCGCTGGCTTGCCCGCACATACGGACATGAACCCTGTCTTGCTCAAGCCCTCTTCCGACACCGGAGCACAAATTATCATCCACGGCAAAGTACGCACCGACATGAATGCGCGTGATTACGATCAGTATAAAACCGTCGCCATGCAAGCCGTGCTGGAATCCTATGGCCGGCTGCAACAACAATACGACAGCATCATTGTGGAAGGCGCAGGCAGTCCGGCGGAAATCAATTTACGCGCGCGTGATATCGCCAATATGGGGTTTGCTGAGGCAGTTGATTGTCCTGTGATTCTGGTGGCGGATATTGATCGTGGCGGCGTGTTCGCCCACTTCCTCGGCACGCTGGCCTGTTTGTCAGAGTCAGAGCAAAACCGTATCGTTGGCTTTGTGATTAATCGTTTTCGCGGCGATATCAGTCTGTTGGAACCGGGCTTGACATGGCTGGAAGAAAAAACCGGCAAGCCGGTGCTGGCAGTGCTGCCGTATTTGCACGGACTAATGCTGGATGCGGAAGATGCGATCCAGTCTAGCCAGCAAGGTGCAGGCAAATTCCGCATTATCGTACCGGCGATACCGCGTATTTCTAACCATACCGATTTTGATGCACTGCGCGCGCATCCCGAGGTTGATTTGCAATTTATCGGCCCCGGCATGGCGATCCCGCCTGCCGATCTGATTATTCTGCCAGGCAGTAAAAATACCCGCGCTGATCTGGCTTTTTTGCTAGAGCAAGGCTGGCAGCCTGTGTTGGAAAAACACTTGCGCTATGGAGGCAAAATTATCGGCATTTGCGGCGGTTATCAAATGTTAGGTCATGTCGTCAGCGATCCGCATGGGGTAGAAGGCATCTCTGGGGATTCTGACGGTTTAGGCCTGCTCGATATCAGCACCGAACTGACCAAAGACAAACGTCTGCAACAAGTTACCGGTCGCTGCTTGTTTGGTAACCAGAATGGAAATTCGATTGAAAACCAGGCAGCCAAAGTCAGCGGTTATGAAATCCATATGGGCATCACCTACGCCAGCAATGATACCCAGCCGGTGTTCGTATTAGATAACGACAGCGCAGAATTAGAGGGCAGCCGCTCACCAGATGATCAGATTCTGGGTTCTTATCTGCACGGCTTATTCGATCACCCAGAAGCTTGCGCTGCATTACTTGCGTGGGCAGGATTAAAGACCGAAGTCACAGTCGATCTGGCGGCATTGCGGGAGCAAAGCATTGACCGCGTAGCGGATGCCTGCATGCCGTTGTTAGCAGCCTTGCAGGAACTTTAAAACGAAGTCAATTTTATCGCCCTCCGCTTAACACTAAATTCAACTTCCGTCTCCGTCTTGTAGCAGATGGAACTTTTTATCTGCTGCATTGTCATATTTGCTTACATGTTTTAAGATGAAATTTTGTCATTGCAATACATTGCGATAATCCAGCACTCAGACGCTGTTCTAAAGCCTGAAGCGATGGCAAGACCATTAGATTTGCGCACCACCAAATAAGATAATTATTCAACCGGGATTTTTCATTAGGCAATGGAAATCTCGGTTTAACTCACTAGCGATCATCATGTCATTTAACCTCCTTCCATTCCGCCTTGCCTTATTGCCATTAGCAATTTTCATCGCGTTTAATCCGGTAGCTCAAGCGCAGCAATCAACTCCGGTGCAGGCCGACCCGCAAAAAACACAAACTCCAGCGCCAGCACCAAACACTGCGCCTGCAAATAAAGAACAAATCCAAAAGGTCGAAGTCAGCGGCGCCAAAGGTTACGACGAGCGTCGCCAGGATACCGCAACCAAAATCGTGGTGACACAGGAGGACATTATTCGCTACGGCGATTCAACAATAGCTGATGTGTTGAAGCGTCTTCCCGGTATTACGATCGGTGGAGTGCAAGGACGTGGTGGAGATATCCGCATGCGTGGTCTGGGTTCCGGTTATACCCAAATTTTGCTCAATGGCGAGCCTAGCCCCCCGGGATTTTCTTTAGATTCACTCTCACCCGACCTGATCGAGCGGATAGAAATTATCCGTGCCGCCACTGCCGAGTACAGCACACAAGCCATTGCAGGTGCGATCAATATCGTATTAAAGCGCACTGTACAAACGTCACAGAGTGAACTCAAAATTGGCGGGCAAGAGGATGGGGGCAAGTACGGTGTCAACGCCAACTGGCAAGTGTCAGATAAAGCTGGAAAAATGTCCTACTCGATTTCAGGTTCGCTGAATCATGGTCAATACGAGCGTCCGTCACGTATGGATGAAGTTGGTACCGATGCGAATGGTAATGTAAATTTACGGCGCAGTACTTCCATCGACAACTGGGGCACTTTCAGCGGCATCGGCTTGTCGCCAAGGGTTAATTTTAATTTAGACAATGGCGATACCGTAACGACTCAGAGCTTTGTCAACGCGAACCGTTTTTCCGGCAATAGTACCGATAGCTCGGTGACGAGTTTAGGCGCATTGCCGAATTACGTCAGTGATCGAACTCAGATCCAATCTGAGTTCGCGATGCTTAGAACCAATCTGAACTGGATACACAAAATGGCGGATAGTGCCAAGCTGGATTTTAAGCTTGGCTTTAACTATAACAAGCGTAGTTCGGATGTGAACACGCAAGGCTATGACATCAATCAGTCAGAAATACTAGATAGAAAAAATCAAACCAGCGCAAGCGACAAAGGTTTGACTTGGGGCGGTAAATATACGGCGCCTTTTATGACTGATCATGCCTTAGCTATTGGCTGGGATGGTGCCTATAGCAAACGCAACGAAGCTCGGACGATACATGACATCACTACCAATGGAGTGACGCCACTTAACTTGAATGAAGTATTTGATGCCAGCGTTAACCGCATCGCCGTATTTGCGCAAGATGAGTGGAATGTCACCAAACGCTGGTCAGTCTATGCCGGTCTGCGCTGGGAAGGGATCGATACCAAGAGCACGGGCAATTCCTATGCCGAAGTCAATAACCGTTCCAGCGTTTTTAGCCCGATTCTGCAAACATTATGGAAACTGCCTGACAGCAAAAATGACCAGGTACGCCTTGGTCTGACACGCACTTATAAAGCGCCGGATACCAGCAGTCTGATTCCGCGCCGTTATATTTCAGAAAACAATAGTCCAACCAGTCCTGATAGCATCGGCAACCCCAATCTAAAACCAGAATTGGCATGGGGACTGGATGCAGCATTTGAACATTATCTGCCCGAGGGTGGCTTGATGAGTGTGAGTGTGTTTATGCGCAGAATTGACGACATCACCCGCACCCAATTATCTAACGTCAACGGTATCTGGACCAATATGCCTATCAATGATGGGCAAGCTACTACCCGTGGCATTGAGATGGAAGCCAAGTTCCCATTGCGTTCAGTGATGAAGGACGCGCCTGCAATCGACTTCCGTTCCAACCTATCGTTTAACTGGTCCAATCTTGAAACAGTACCTGGTCCAAATAATCGTCTCGATTCGCAAACACCGATCAGCGCCAACGTCGGCTTAGATTACAAGCTGGATAAAATACCGCTGACCATCGGCGGCAATCTGAGTTTTCAAGACGGCGGTCCAGTACGTTTGTCTGCCAATAAAACCAGCTACTCAGTACCAAAGCGCGGTTTAGATTTATACGGATTATGGAAATTTAATCCAAAAACCAACCTGCGCGTCTCACTGGCAAATGCGCTACATCAAGACAATATTAATGCTTCAAGTTACGCAGACACCTTTGGTTCTTTGACACAAACTACGACGACACCGACAACGGTAGCAGTGCGTGCTTTGTTGGAAATGAAGATGTGAAATAGATATGGGCTACACATTTTAATAACTTAGCGCTGGCAAGATATTTCGATAGGATGTCTTGTCATTTAGTCAGCGTAGGGTGCATTCCACGCACCACATTGAAAAAATACTCCTAATGGGTATATATTAGATGTCCTTGTATTACTTGATTCAGAGCGAAATTTCAATAATTAATATGGGGAGTATATGCATAAGTGCAAGTATTCTGAGGTGAGCATACTTGGGTTTTGTCGCTGTTGCGGTGCGTTAAACGTACCCTGCATGTATTGAAAATGCGAAAATCATACTGCCTTTTTCGCACATTTATTTTGCTGACCCCAGTCCGCTAAGTCTATTTAAGACCCAGTTACATCCAGTCGTTTCTCGCCAAACACAAACGAGCCAGATTGGATTTTCCCGTTCTTTACTTCATAAATAGCGACCAGCCTGATCGTGCCTGTGCCCTCTGGAAAAGTACGTGTCACTTCTTCATGATCGATCACTATATTTTCCATCACCGTGCGGTTTAGCAGTTTGGCGTGCAAATTGGGTTCTTGAAATCGGATGGTGGCGCGCGCTTTGATTTCTGCTTTGTCACTGGCGACCAAGGTCGCAGGATGTTCAAATTGTTTGCCGTCATCTGCATAGGTTGCTACCCAGGCATCCAGGTCGCAGGCGTTATAGGCATCTAATTGTTGCTGTACTACGGCTTCGGGTGATGGGGTATTTGTCATTACTTTTCCTTATCGGTTTTTTGCTGCATTAGCTTGTTGCGAAAATACCTGGCTTGTCGAATAAATTTGATTTGTTCCGTCAATTTCCAGGCTATCTGGATTAGTGCTTTATGTCACCACTACGATCATAGATAATGCAATGACGCAATTCGCCTTTTGAGAAATGTACCTATGAACATGAACGACCCTATCCCGTTATTGGGTTTTAGTACCACCGCATTGGAGTTGATTTCCTTTGTGTTGTCGGTGCTGACTGTTGCATTGAATATCAAGCAAATTCATTGGGCATGGTTGTTTTCTGTTCTGGCTTCTGGATTATATGGCCTGGTCTTTTTTGACGCTAAATTGTATGGCGATATGGGTTTGCAGCTGGTATTTATTCTTGTGTCTTTGTGGGGGTGGTGGCTATGGTTACGCGGTAGTTCGGCAGGCGATACGTCGACGACTTTGGTCGTATCTGGGCTATCGTCAATGCAGCGTATGTGGTCGATCTTGGCGTGGCTGATCGGCTTCGTTGTATTAGCGTGGTTTTTAAAATCATTTACTGATACCGATGTGCCGTATGCCGATGGCTTTTTGACGGCGGGTAGTCTATTAGGGCAGCTGCTGTTGTCACGTAAAAAGAGAGAGAATTGGCACGTCTGGATCATCGTCGATATTTTGTATGTCGGCCTTTACGTGCATAAGGGGTTGATGTTGACTGCGATTTTGTATTCTATTTTTGTAGTGATGGCGGTCGCTGGCTTACGCGCTTGGAGTAAAAAATAATGACGAGTCAGACGGACAAAAATTCAATCAATCGAGTTGCGATATTAGGCGCCGAGTCTTCGGGTAAATCAGCGCTTGCTGAGGCATTGGCGGCGCATTACAAAACGGTATGGGTTCCAGAATATTTACGCGAGTTTGTCGAGACGCAGCAACGCGTGCCGAAAGAAGCAGAACAAATTCTGATCGCTCGTACTCAGGTCGAGCGCGAGAATAAACTCGCTCAACAAGCCCATCAGTGGTTATTTTGCGATACCTCGCCGCTGATGACCGCCTTATATAGTCGCCATTATTTTGGTGAAGCTGACGCTGATCTGGCCACTTTAGAAGCGCAGCATCAATATGATTTTACGATAGTGACTGCACCGGATTTTCCGTGGACTGCCGATGGCTTGCAGCGCGAATCAGCGGTAGTAAGGCAGCGAGTGCATGAAGAATTGCTGGACTTATTGGATGAGCGGGAAATGCCGTTCTTGCTGGTAGGCGGGAGTTTGAAAGAACGGGTAGAACAAGTCAGTTTCGCGTTGTCATTCCTGATGAGTTGATAGTTGAAAAGTGTATCCGTCATCAATTCAAATCTAAATGGAAAATATCGGTTGAAAAAAAGAGCGACTCATTTAAAAATGAGCCGCTCTTTTTTATTTTAAACAGCTTGTATGCTGTATTTAAAATCAAATTTTAAAAATCAAATTGTGCAGATACTTTATACGTTCTTGGTGCGCCTGGCAGTAAGTAGCCACCTAAGGATTGCGTCACGTCGCGCCAGTAAAATTTATCGGCGACGTTGTCGACATTGAACCGTAAAGTCGTCACGACAGTAGCCACTTTGGTGACATAACGCGCACCCAGGTTGAACACTTGATAGCCTGGAACGATGACGCTGTTATCCGGTTGAAACGCCTTGTTACCAGAATAATTCCAACTGCCGTTGATGTTGAGTCCAGATATGCTGGCAATAGCATAGTCTGCATACACCACAGATTTTAACTCTGGTACATTGGTGACACGCTTATCATCTAATCCTGCAATGCCGGTATCGTATTGGTGCGCCGCCAATGCAGTGACGCTGGCACCTAACGTCAAGGCTGGAGTGATACGACCTTGGGCGGATACTTCCAGTCCATTATGGATTGCGTAGCCGTTGCTGACGTAGACATTATCCGAGTTGGTATATTCCAGCGATTTAGTGATGTGGAAGACGGCGGCAGTGATACTAATATCTTGTGCCACATCTGCTTTAAGACCAAATTCAACTTGCTTGGATTTACTCGGATTAAGCATCTGGTTGACGTTGTTGGTACCGAACGGGGCGATGCCGCCATGCTCTAAACCTTCTGTGTACGATCCGTACAGCGTCCAGGATTTTTGTGGTTTAAAAAGTAGCGCAACGCTTGGCAATTCGTAGTTACGATCGTAACCCGGCGCATCGATTTGCTGACGCTTGATCGCAACGTGACGTATACCGATATCCAGTTTGACAGTATCGGTCAGATCAATAATATCCTGCGCAAACAGGGACCATTCTTTATCCGTTCTGCGCAACAGAACCGGGCCGGTTGTGTTGGTCGATTGCGGTACGACGACAGGTTGAAATACATTGCTAGTGCCCACTAAATCGTAGACATAGTCACCAAAGCGATCACGGCGCTGGAAGGTCGAGAATCCCACTGCGACTGTGTTTTGCAAACCGCCTAACCGGAATTTGCCATTTAAAATTCCCTGCGTTGCCACTGGCGATTTTGATTCTCCTACGCTTTGATAGTCATAGACATCGTAGTCACCATTCGCGCAATAACCTGGGAATAAGTTTGCGGACGAACAGCCGTAAGGGAAGGCGGTGTAATCATCGCGTTTGAATTCATGACGGTTGGCTGAGAACGAGGCGCGCCAGTCGTCATTGAATTGATATTCGAAACGTAAGCCGATATTGCTGTCGCGGGTGCTGACAGGCTTCGCCCAAGGTTGATTGTTCAGCATTGTGTCTGCGCTGACATTGCGAGGCAGATCTATTCCATTAAATAGTTGAAATCCAGGGACAGTTAACTGGGATTTTTTCTGATAATCCATATCTAGCTGCAATAGTGCTTTTGGCGTGATATGCCAGTCAAAAGCACCAGAGATAAATTGTCGGTCTCCGTCTGCACCTTTTACATAGGAGCGTAATTTTTCTGTCGCAGCATTAATACGATAACCAAATTGCTGATCATCGGATTGACCGCCTAAATCTAGCGAACCGTATAGCGTGCCGCGCTCACTGGCGGCGACCGTTACTGAACGTAATGGCGTAGTGGTTGGGCGCTTAGTCACGTAGTTCACAATGCCGCCGGGGGTGGCAAAGCCTGCCTGAAATCCGGCTAATCCTTTGAGTATTTCTATGCGCTCTTTATTTTCCAAAGGGATAGATGCATCGCCTGGAATGGCTAGCCCATCTTTGCGGTAACTGCTGGTGTTATCCAGCGCAAAACCACGGATAGAAAATTGTTCAGAGTAGCCAACCGCGTTGTAAGCGTCGTTGACACTGGCATCAAATTTCATCGCATCGCTGCTAGTGCGGATGCTTAAATCTTGTAATTGTTGTTGAGTAAAGACGGTAATCGATGCTGGCGTATCTGATAATTTTGCATCGGCAAAGCCGCCGATTTTTGCTACATCATTTTTATTGCTATCCGTTTTATTAGCGCGAATGACGACTTCTGGCAGCGCTTTATCTGCGCTCTGCGCATAGGCAGCAGAGATAGTAAAAGCCTGAGAAATTGCCAAGACCATCGTCAGCGGAATCAAGCGGCTTTGAACACCTGATAGCGAATGAGCTGATGACTTACGTGAAGTCGCTTGTGAAAGAAGTTGTGTAACGCGGATGGGTGGTGCGATTGTCATAGTTTGCTCATTTTTTATCGCAAGCGCGGGAGCAAACAAAGAGACTGATAGAGACTTTGCGCTTCCCTACGCTGGCATTATCCAGATCAGGTTCAAGGGTATTTCTCACCTGCAGACAAAAATAAAAACAAACTTTATCTTTGACGCAGGACCCCTAGCGAAGCGCATACTTTACCATAAACTGCGATTGGCCTATTTCTTTGGGCTCCTTTAGCCTTCTTTAGCAACTCTATTGGTAATTAAAACCTGGATTATTGGCGTCTGAAGGAGTGACGTATTCCCTCTGCAGAATACACCGCCAGCGCAGCCCAGATCGCCATAAATCCGATCAGTCTTTCGCCGCTAAATGGCTCATGATACAAAATGACGCCCAATATCAGTTGGATTGATGGCGCAATATATTGCAGCAATCCCAGCGTCGCCATAGGGATCAGGCGAGCACCGGCAGCAAACATCAGTAATGGAATTGCAGTGATGGGACCAGCTGCCAGCAGTAATAATTGAGTTGTGCCAGATCCACTGATGAAGGCATTATGACCTTGTACCGTTAAGTAAGTCAGATAAGCAAAAGCAAACGGGAACAGCAAAAAGGTCTCCAGTGACAAGCCTTCCAGCGCACCAAGTGCGGCTGTTTTACGCAATAAACCATACACGCCAAAGCTGATGGCGAGAGACAACCCAATGATGGGAGGATGACCGGTTTGCCAGGTCAGCCAGATCACGCCGCAGGCTGCCAAGCCTATGGCAAACCATTGTGCTGACCGCAAGCGCTCACGCAAGATAGCGTAACCGAGCAGGACATTGACCAGCGGCGTCATAAAATATCCCAAACTGGCATCGACGATATGATCGTTATTGATCGCCCAGATGTAGATCAGCCAATTTACTGACAACAGGGTCGCGCTGGCGACAAATCCGGCGATCAGTTTTGGCTGACGCAGCACATCGCGTACCCAAAACCATTGACTACGCCATGCCAGTACTACCATCAAAAATAGCAGTGACCATAACATGCGATGTAACAAAATTTCAAGTGCAGGTATCCCGTGCAGAGCTTTGAAATAAATGGGAAATAAGCCCCAGACGATATAAGCGGAAGCTGCGTAGAGTATGCCTTTGCGCATGGGAGGACAATCAAAAAATAGAATACGGGATTGGATGCCTTATTTTTAGAATGATATTGATGGCATCGGTGAGGGCGCATTATCGCAGCAATCGATTATTCGTGTTGCCTTGTGGGCACTTCATTCAATAGCTATGGTTAATAGCTATTGTTTTTTCTGAAGACTGTCCCATCTGATGGTATGAGTTGATTCCAGCTCGTACTTATGTTTGCTATCAAGCTGCATAGATTTTATCAAGATGGCAACGGTCTAAATAACCAGAGATAACACGGTACCGTTACTGTGTTTCCATTCAGAATTGCAGGTAATCAATGTCCTCCGCTTTACCACTAATGCTCGTATTATCCAGCATCGTAATCACGGTCGGACTGATTGCGTGGTTGCCTGATGTGCTGTTGAAGCGCGCTTTGCAAAAGCCATTCCCTGGTCACTACTCCAAAATACTGCGTAAAAATATCCCGGTGTATTCCAGAATGCCGGCGGAGCTGCAATTGCAGTTAAAGCGATTGATCAAACAGTTTTTATATCAAAAGAAATTTATTGCTTGCGATGATTTGCAGATAACGGATGAGATCAAGGTCACGATCGCGGCCAGAGCTTGCATGTTGCTCCTTAATCGTCCAAGCACCGTTTACCCAGCCTTAAAAACCATCTTGGTTTATCCCAGTGCTTTTATGAAGCCGCATATTCAAACGAGTCTGGGTGGTGTAGTCACTCACGCCAACCAAACATTGTCGGGAGAATCCTGGAGTGATGGCAGGGTGATCCTGGCATGGGATCATGTGCAGCGCAGTGATGGTACGCAAATCGCAGGGCACAATGTGGTCTTGCATGAGTTTGCGCATCAGCTCGATAGCGAAACCGGCAGCACTAACGGCGCACCTGCCTTGATGAGTAAGGCGCGTTATCAACGTTGGTCTAGTATCTTGTCCCAAGAGTTTGATGTATTGCAGCGCGCAGCGGAGCTAGGTGAAGAAACGGTGATGGATCATTATGGCGCGACCAATCCGGCAGAATTTTTTGCCGTCGGGACAGAGACGTTTTTTGAGAAAACCTGGGAAATGGCGAGACATCATCCCGCGCTGTTTGAGCAATTCCGTGCGTATTATCAGGTTGATCCACGCGACTGGAATTAATGGCTTAATTGTATGCTGGGTGTTGTGATCCGTTCTAGCTTTTGATTCGATCAAAAGGGCATATTTTTATATACTCCCCTTAATTTTTAATTAAAAAGCCGAATTGTCCAGATAATATGTGGACGATTAAAATATACACTACCTGAGTATATTTATTTTAATGTAATGTCAAGTAGGAGTAATATCCGCTTTCAACTCGCAAAGCTAGCAAAATGAGATCAGATTTGAATCTTATTTCAGTGTTGTTCTGGCAGTCGCCAGATGTTTGCAGAGCATCTCAGTGCCATCTAAAATTCTCGGCCCCGCACGATTCATCCAGTCACCTTTTACGGTAAATAAATTACCCTTGCTGACGGCATTGAGCGTGGTGAATTGCCGCCAGTCGGCGAAGACATCTTGCTGCTCGCCGCCAGTGGTAATAATCGCATCCGGGTTGGCAGCCAGCACTGCTTCGGTATTGACTGTGGGACTGATTTCTTTTAAGCCGCCAAATATGTTTTTACCACCGCACAAACGGATTGCTGCCGACACCAGATGCTGATCATTTAAGGTCATCAAAGGTTTGCGCCAGATTTGATAAAACACGCTGACGATTCTTTGTTTTTCTGCTGCGTTTGCAGTGCTGACTTGTGAACTGGGCGACAAGCCGGACGGTAAGCCGGGCTGATAAGTTTGGCGCAATTTTTCTAAACGAATTCTGAAACGTTGGGCGGCTGCATTGCCGGTCGCTTGCTTGTTAGTCAGAACTGCCAGACGTTCTATTGAACTGGCAATATCTTCAAAACTGCGTGGCTCGCTCTCGAATATCGGGATATGGGTATCGCGCAATTTACTAGCTAGGGTTTTGCCGTTGCCAGTACCCCAGACCACGATCAGGTCGGGTTTGAGCGCAATGATGCGTTCTACATCTAATGCGAATACATTGCCAATCGAAGGGATTTTTTTCGCAGCTTCCGGAAAGTCGCTGTATTCGCTGACGCCGACAATTTGGCTACCGGCACCGGCCTCAAACAACAACTCAGTCGCATGCGGCGCGAGGCTGATAACGCGCTGTGCTGGCTTCGCCAGCGTGACCACATGTTGTGCATCATCAGTCACGCTGATGGCGGCGTGCCCCACGACACTGTGCAAGCTGATCGCTGCCAGTGCCATGAAAGCAGTTAGTTTTTTGATGAGACAAAAGTGCTCTCTGCTTTTTGCAAGCTGTGTCATCAGACTTCCAGATTGTCGATCAGGCGGGTGTTGCCAAGCTTGGCGGCGGCGACTACCACCAGCTCCGCCTTCTGCGCAATATCGCCAGCAGACGGTGGTTGCAGGTCGGAACGCTTGCGTACAGAAATATAATCTGGCTTCCAATGACGATTTGCTAGTTTCGCCATGGCTTTCTTTTCCAGCTCAAAAATATCCAGATGCCCTGAACGGATTTCTTGCGCAACCTCATTCAGTGTCTGGTATAAAACAGGCGCTTCTGCGCGTTCAGCCTCGGACAAATAACCGTTGCGTGATGACAGTGCGAGTCCATCATCAGCGCGCCAGGTATCGGCTGCGATAATTTCAGTTGGTAAGGCAAACTGCTTTGCCATATTCCGGATGATCATTAATTGTTGGTAATCTTTTTTACCAAACACCGCAACACGGGGCTGGACGCAAGAAAATAATTTCAGTACAACAGTACTAACGCCGGTAAAAAAGCCAGGGCGGAATTCGCCCTCTAAGATATTCCCCAGATCGTCGGGTGGACGCACCCGGTATTCTTGTGGTTCTGGATAGAGGTCTTTTTCTGTCGGGGCGAACAATACATACACACCTTCCTTCTCCAGCTTTTCTACGTCAGCCTGAAAAGTACGCGGATATTTATCAAAATCTTCGTTCGGGCCAAACTGTAATCGATTGACGAAAATCGATGCCACAATCGGATCGCCATGTTTTTTTGCCAGGCGCATCAGGGACAAATGACCTTCATGCAAATTGCCCATCGTCGGTACAAACGCAGTCCGTAATTGACCACGTAGTTGATCGCGCAATTCTTCGATAGAGGAAATAATTTTCATGAGGATAAGAGTGAGTGAATGTGACGACTATGATTTGATTCTTAGCAAGGGTTTGCTGGCTTAGCGATTAATTAGGTGAGTGCGTTGGCAAATAAGCGAGTCTCACATAAATCGGTGCAAAAGCTTCTGCCTGAGTGATTTCTATTAAAGTTTCTTTTGCGAGTTCAAGCAAGGCAACAAAATTAACCACCAGAACTGGTGCACCTTTACTAGGATCAAATAGATCTGAAAACTCGATAAATTTAGCGGACTGCAATTTGCGTAAAATACCTGTCATGTGCTCACGTACAGATAGTTCTTCACGGCTGATTTTGTGGTGGGCGACAAGTGTTGCTCGTTTTAGCACGTCGGCCCAGGCTGCTTGTAAATCTTGCACGTCGACCTGCGGCCAATGCAATACCGTATTTTGCTCAACAAAGACTTGCGCATGCAAAAAATCACGTCCTAGCTGGGGAACCGCGTTGAGGTCGTAGGCAGCTAGTTTCATTTGCTCGTATTCCAGTAGACGACGCACTAATTCTGCACGCGGATCGCCTGCTTCGCCATCATCCAGACTTTTGGTGCTGGGCAAGAGCATGCGTGATTTGATTTCAATCAACATCGCTGCCATCAATAAATATTCTGCGGCCAGCTCCAGATTATGTTTGCGGATTTGCTCAACATAGTCCAGATATTGCAACGTGACTTGCGCCATCGGAATATCGAGAATATTGAAATTTTGCTTGCGGATCAGGTAGAGCAGCAAATCCAGCGGACCTTCAAACGCTTCTAAAAAAATTTCCAGCGCATCTGGCGGGATGTAGAGATCGTTGGGTAGTTTGAACAGCGGCTCGCCATATAGTTTGGCGAACGCCAGTCCATCAACAACGTTGGGCGTGCTGTCGCTACTGCCAACCAGAGGCAAATCTGTCGCTGACAAAGTAGTGCTGATTGCAATCACAGCAGTCTTGGCTTAGGCTTTGTTTTGGTACACGTAAGCTTGTTGATCGATATTGGACTCAATCGTGTCTTTTTGCGTCGCAAGATCAATCGGTGCTTTATCCCATAATAAAGCACGACCATCACGCTGGCTTTGCTCTAATTGCGGATTAGCTTTTTTCAGACTTTGAATAAACTGAGTTGCTTCGGATTGGTAAAGCTGAAATTGTTTGGTGAACTTCATAATGATCGCGATCAACAGGTAAAAGAACAATCGAAGCCGCATTTTACCCTGTAATGCAGCAGTAATTAAGAGGGATTTTCTTATTTGCGGCCACATTGACTAATGCATTAGTGACGTAGTAATGAGCGACAGAGTTTTGTCCGGACAATCTATGTTTTGGCATTATCTGAGACTAAAAGAATACTTTTACTTAAATACCTAAAAAATTAGGCATTTTTGAATATAGAGAGGGAACGTGCTCACAGTGGGTCTGTTGCCACCAGTAAGCGAGAGAAACTGGCGATGCTGGCGACCGCTGCAAAAACGGCTCCCAGACCAAGCGCATAGCTAGTACCGCTTTTATTTGATAAGGTAAAGCAAAATGCCACCAGTGCTGCACCCGAGGCTTGCCCCATCAGACGGGAGGTAGCAACAATACCACTAGCGCCACCAGCTCGGGATAAGGGCGCAGCTCCCATAATCGCCTTCAGATTAGGCGCTTGAAAAAATCCAAAACCGATACCGCACATAGCCATACGCCAGCCAATATCAAACACTGAGGGGTTCAGGGGCATGAGCACAAGAGACAACATACCAGCTGATAATGCAGCAAGACCAATGCCACCGAGTACTCCTGGTGAATAATGATCACTCAATCGTCCTGCAATAGGCGCCATCACAGCAACCAGTGCCGCCCAAGGCGTCATCAAAAAGCCCGTTTCTACTGGTGAACGCCCTAATACCGTCTCAAAATAAAAAGGCAGTGATACAAAGGCAAGACTTTGAGTGGTGAAGGTACAAATTGCCGTTAATACTGACAGTAAAAACAATGGACGGCGAAACAGATCAACCGGAAGCATCGGTGCCTGATGTCCATGCTGGCGACGCAATAATAAGGCAAAAAAGAAAATGGTAGCTATCATTTCGATCACGAGTATTTTAAAACTTTGAAGGTGAGCAGCTTCCCCGAACAGCAAAATTAACATACCAAATGCAGCAATGTTAAACAAGGCTGTCAGACTATCTATTTTGTGAGTGGCTCGACGGGTCAGAGGCAGGACTTTACGTCCCAGGAAAAAAGCGAATATACCGAGAGGCACGTTGATCGCAAATAACCAAGGCCAACACCAGACGGCCAGTATCAGAGAGGCGATTGTCGGTCCAACCGCAAATGCAACTGCGACCACCAAAGAGTTCAATCCAAAACCACGCCCTTGCAGACGAGTAGGAAAAATTGCTCTTAACATCGCAGTATTGACACCCATAATCGCGCTAGCGCCAACACCTTGAAATAAGCGCGCAATGACTAAGGATGTTAAAGACCAAGAGCATGCGCAGCCCAAAGATGCCAGCGTGAACAATACCAGCCCCGCGATGGAAACACGGCGATAACCTATCACCTCTCCCAAGGCCGCAAATGGCAACAGCGTAGCAACCATCGCCAATTGATATACATTGATAATCCAGACAGAGGCGGCAGGTGATGTATGTAACTGATCCGCAATCGCTGGCAGCGCAGTATTGGCGATAGCCGTATCAAGGGAGGCCATTCCGACACCAATTGCGAGAGACAACATAGCCAAGTTACGTTCGCGTGTCGGCAATCCATCACGATTTGCCAAGGCCTGATCGTGTTCAATACTATTTTGCTTAAGCATTCTTGGCCCAGATTAGCACTATTAGATTGGGAGGCGAGCTTATGTTGATTGCACGCGCATTGATAAGTCATCGATTGTATCGCTTGCGTAATTGCCCTGCATGGCGGACGAACTTCTAACAGGCGGCGAACTTGGATTTTAGAAAAACGATAATTAAGACTTACGCAATATTGTCCCGACAAGGGGTAGCGACGAAGACAATACTTTAGTCTAAGTACCAACACCCTAGGCTGCAACGCTTTAGGGTAGTTTTGCGTAAGTCCTGTTATTGTTTTTTATCTGGGAAAGAGGCTGAATTACTTCTACAGCCAATGTGATTTGTATAAACCGTTTTGAATCCTCGTTGATTGATTCAAAAAGACAATTTAAAAACAATAAAGACCGCGTTGAGCGGCCTTTATTAAACACATTTTGTTACTTCAAGTTAAGTAATGATGATCTACTCAATCTCCAACTTGTTTAACTCTGGCGTCCCCAAGGGGATTCGAACCCCTGTACTCACCGTGAAAGGGTGATGTCCTAGGCCTCTAGACGATGGGGACAGTGATCTGTCCGTTACTGACCTTTTACTTCTGAACTGCACTGCTTTTTCTTTCTTTCAACTTGTTTTTGCAAGTTTCTTCAATCAAGCAAGACCAAGATTATATACTATTTTTTCTGATATCTGCAAGCAATTTTTTTCTACTTTTTTCACATCGCTTGCTTAGCTCATTACTGGTGGAGGTGAGCGGAATCGAACCGCTGACCTCTTGCATGCCATGCAAGCGCTCTACCAACTGAGCTACACCCCCAGAACAGAAACAAGATTATAGGGGCTGAGCCATTCTATGTAAAGCCCCGTTTTATTTCCCGCTTCTATTTACCTGTTTCAATTTCACTTACAGATAGAGTTCAGCCTTTGAAGCACGACGTCGCGACCGAATAGTTCAACCACAGCATCAATTGATGGTGTTTGTAGCTGGCCTGTTAATAACAAACGCAAAGGCATAGCAAGTTGCGGCATTTTTAACGAGTACTGCGCCAAGGTTTCTTTCATCATCGACGACAAAGCTGGTTTGCTCCACTCCACAGTCTTGCACGCAGCTGCATAGTGTGCCAAGGCTGGCAACACTCCTTCCGTAATGTGCTGCTTGCACAACTCTGCATCCGGGTTCGGCTGGCGATAGAACAACATCGCAGCTTGCGCCAACTCATTAGTGGTATTGGCTCGCTCTTTCATCAAAGCGACGACCGCAGACAACTCTGGCGCATTCTCAAATTGTGCGCCGTCATTTCGCATCTGCGCACGCACCAACTCAGCTAGGCGCGCATTATCAGCAGCTTTGATGTAATGATTATTAATCCAGGCGAGTTTTTCCGGATTGAACTGCGCTGGCGAACTAGAAAGATGATTTAAATCGAACCAGCTACACATCTGCTCCATAGAAAAAACTTCATCGTCACCATGACTCCAACCAAGACGCGCAAGGTAATTCAGCATCGCCTCGGGCAAATAACCTTTATCCAGATAGTCCATTACGCTGACCGCATCTCGACGCTTAGATAATTTTTGGCCATCCGTACCGAGGATCATCGGCACATGACCGTAATGCGGCAAACTAGCTCCCAGCGCGTTCAGAATATTGATCTGGCGTGGCGTGTTATTGACATGGTCATCACCGCGAATTACGTGAGTAATTTGCATATCCCAATCATCGACTGCAACACAAAAATTATATGTTGGCGTACCGTCTGGACGGGCAATTACTAAATCATCTAATTCACGATTACCGATCGTAATTTGACCTTTAACAACATCAAGCCAGCTCACTTCGCCATCTAAAGGATTTTTGAAACGTATGACAGGCTTGCGGTCTGCTGGTATTGCTGGCAAATTTTTCCCTGGCTCTGGACGCCAGGTGCCGTCGTAGCGCGGTTTATCGCCGTTGGCGCGTTGCAGCTCACGCATAGCCTCGACTTCCTCGGGTGAGGAATAGCAAGAATAGGCAGTGCCATCCGCTAGCATTTTGGCTAACACTTCACTGTATCTGCCCATCCTTTTCATCTGATAAAAAGGACCTTCGTCATGTTGCAGGCCTAGCCAATTCATTCCATCTAAAATAGCTTGCACCGCTTCTGGCGTAGAGCGCTCAAGATCCGTATCTTCGATACGCAATACAAAAGTACCGCCAAAATGGCGTGCAAATGCCCAGCTAAATAAGGCTGTGCGGGCGCCGCCCACATGTAAATAGCCAGTGGGACTAGGTGCGAAACGGGTACGAACGGGCTTGCTCAGATCGACAGATGCAGAAGTGCTCATTAGATGGTGCGTTTGTCGGGCATAATAAAATGCGCTACAAAACGATAGAAGTTAAAACCAATATTTTACCGCCTTCGCAGCAGGGCCATCGGGTAAAAATAGAAATCTAACATGCAAATCCCAAATCGCATACCAACGCCTCCTCTGGCCACACGTGATGGCGTATCACCAAGCTATCTATGGTTACCAGAGGGACGGTGGGATAATTTATTAGATTTTTTATTGACACAATTTCCGGATGTAAGCGAACAGCAGTGGCATGCGCGTATCGCGAAACATGAGGTTGTTGATGCTCGAGGCACGATTCTGGCGGCAAATAGCGCAGTCAAACGTGGTATGTGTATTTTTTATTACCGCGAAATTGATGATGAGGTGACTATCCCTTATCAAGAACAGATCCTTTACCAAGACGAGAATTTGCTGGTAGTAGATAAACCACATTTTTTGCCCGTGATACCAGGCGGTCGTTTTTTGCATGAAACTCTGTTAGTTCGGTTAAAGAAGAGTAGCGGCAACAATCAACTGACACCTATTCACAGGCTGGACAGAGAAACCGCTGGCGTGATTTTATTTTCACAAAAAACAGAAACGCGGGGCGCCTATCAATCTTTATTTCAGCAGCGCAAAGTTAATAAAATCTATCACGCCTTAGCACCACATTTATCCCAGCAAGAGTTTCCGCTGACTTATCGCAGCAAAATGATTGACGCCGAAAAATTCTTTGTAATGGAAGAAACTCCTGGCGAACCTAACGCTGAAACTCATATAACAGTTATAGAGCGCCGCGGTGAAAATGATTTATATGAATTGCATCCCAGCACGGGGAAAAGACACCAATTGCGAGTGCATTTAGCAAGCCTCGGCGCGCCGATTATCAATGATACTTTCTACCCAATCGCCCTCCCATGTAACGGTGATGACTTTTCTGCCCCGCTACAATTACTGGCAAAATCGATCAGTTTTACCGATCCGCTTAGCGGTGGCTACAGACAATTTACAAGCACAAAAACTCTGTAAGTTGACTGCGCATATGATTAGCAATATATGCGGACTTAAGCCCGCTATGTCGATTGCAAACCACCTGCAATGGCGAAGTCAGCAATGACAAAGGCCTTGACAGCGTAATCGTGACGAGATACTATCTTGGTCTTCGGAGTGTGGCGCAGTCCGGTAGCGCACCTGGTTTGGGACCAGGGGGTCCAAGGTTCGAATCCTTGTACTCCGACCAAATATTAAAAGACCGTTAGGTTTAATTATCTTTCGGTCTTTTTCAATTTATAAGATTAAAGTTTAAAAATTTAGCGTTTGTCCAAGTAGCGAATTTAGCATTTGAACACGCAAAGCAAGTTTCGGAGTGTGGCGCAGTCCGGTAGCGCACCTGGTTTGGGACCAGGGGGTCCAAGGTTCGAATCCTTGTACTCCGACCAGTTTAAAAGGATCATCAAGTTTGCTTGATGATCCTTTTTTTATATCTGAAGCGTAAAAATCAAGATTAAAGTAAGCGTCACTAAGGCGTCAGTACGCTTTAAAACCGCGCTAAAATTCGCAAACTTTCTCCGACCTGACTAATCTCATGGAACCGGACCTGCCTAGCATCTGCCACCAGCTTTAGCTCAGGAAGATCAAATAAACCAGCCCCATGTCCCAATAATTTGGGCGCCAAATAAATCAATAATTCATCCACACAATCTTGAGCAATCAAGGCACCATTTAACTTAGCGCCCGCCTCGACATGAAGCTCATTAATTTGCCTGCGTCCTAATTCTAATAGCAAGGCGTTTAAATCGACTTGTTGGTGATCATCCGGCAAACATACGACTTCAGCACCTTGCGCAATCAAGGCTTGCTGACGATTTTGCTGATGACCTTGCTTAAGTTCAGGCGCTTCTGCACAAACGATTACGAACTTACCGTCTTGCAGTAACTTAGCATTGGCAGGAATACGTAATTGGGAATCGACCACAACTTTTAAAGGTTGCCGCGGTGTTTCTATCGCACGGACATTCATTTGCGGATCATCCGCCAGCACAGTGCCGATACCAGTCAAAATCGCATCGGCACGCGCACGCCAACGATGACCGTCATCACGCGCATCTGATGCAGTGATCCATTTACTCTCGCCGTTTGCCAGCGCAGTTCTGCCGTCCAGGCTTGCGGCTACTTTCAGTCGCACCCAAGGCTTACCGGTTTCCATACGCTTAAAAAAACCAATATTCATTTCGCGCGCGCGCTCACCCAGCAGACCAGATTCAACGGTGATCCCGGCATCGCGTAACATCGTCATGCCTTTGCCTGCGACTTGTGGGTTGGGGTCTTGGACTGCAGCTACCAACCGAAAAATACCCGCATCAATCAAGGCGTTGGCGCATGGCGGCGTGCGCCCAAAATGACTGCATGGCTCCAATGTCACGTAAGCGGTAGCACCTTTCGTGTCATGTCCCGTCGCGATCGCATCACGTAAAGCCTGCACTTCCGCATGCGCTTGTCCGACTGGCTGAGTATAGCCACGCCCAATCACCATGCCATCTTTAACAATAACGCAGCCCACTTTAGGATTAGGCGATGTGGCAATCGTCGCTTGCGCCGCAAGTTCCAGCGCCATTTGCATGAAGCGGATATCTTGTGGCTCACCTGCTTGATCATTCAAATAGGATTCAGTCATGCGGACTCAGCGGTGTAGAGTTTTAGGTATTTTGGATAGAAATCGTCGGGAATTTGCTCGTCATATCTTTAGCTTTTTCAGCGACTTTAATTGCCACTTTGCGCGCAATTTCTTTGTAGATCAGGGCAATTTTTCCTTCAGGATCAGCAACCACGGTCGGCTTCCCAGAATCAGCTTGCTCACGGATCGCCATCGTCAGCGGCAAGCCACCAAGAAAATCAACGCCATATTCAGCACACATTTTGGCACCACCACCTTCACCAAAAATCGACTCCGCATGACCACAGTTTGAGCAAATATGGGTGCTCATGTTTTCCACAATTCCCAGAATTGGAATGCCGACTTTCTCAAACATTTTCAGGCCTTTGCGGGCATCTAATAAAGCGATGTCTTGTGGCGTGGTGACAATAACAGCACCGGTGACCGGGACTTTTTGAGAAAGCGTCAACTGAATATCGCCAGTACCAGGCGGCATATCAATAATCAAATAATCCAGATCACGCCAATTAGTTTGGGACAATAACTGCGTCAAGGCCTGTGTCACCATAGGCCCACGCCAAACCATAGGCTCATCTGGATTGATCATGAAACCAATACTGGAAACTTGCAAACCATAGTTCTCCATAGGCTCCATAGTTTTCCCATCAGCGCTCGATGGCTGACCAGAAATCCCCATCATCATCGGCTGCGAAGGACCATAGATATCCGCATCTAAGATACCGACAGCAGCGCCTTCGGCAGCCAGTGCCAGTGCCAGATTCGCCGCAGTCGTTGATTTACCGACACCACCTTTGCCCGAGGCAACCGCAATAATATTCTTCACATTAGGCATCAATTTAATACCACGCTGTACCGCATGGGCAACGATTTTGCTGTACACATTAACACTCACTTTACCAACACCGGCCAGATTGCTGACAGCCGTTTGTACGCTAAGCCGTATCAGCTCAATCTGGCTTTTTGCCGGATAACCCAACTCCACATCCAAGCTCACATCGTTGCCATCGAGTTTGATATTTTTAGCCGACTTTGAAGTGATCAGATCTTTATTTGTATTAGGATCAATGACCAAAGTCAGCGCTGTTTTAACATCTTCCACTGTAATGCTCATGCAATTCTCCGTAAATTTTTTGCCAGTCTAGCGTAAAACTCCCGTATGACTGATAAAACCCTTAAAAGACTAGACCTTTTTCGCTGTTAGAATAACAGTCTTCATTGTTTTTAGTTGAAACCACCCCCCTTAATTTTCCATTCGCAAAGTATCACTACCATGACACGCAAGCTGTTCGTTACTACCGCCCTGCCCTACGCTAATGCACCGTTCCACCTAGGCCACATCATGGAATATATCCAGGCTGATATTTGGGTACGTCATCAGCGAATGTCGGGTAACGAAGTGCATTTCGTCGGTGCCGACGATGCGCATGGTGCGCCGATCATGATTGCCGCGGAAAAAGCGGGCATCACGCCGCAAGAATTTGTAGCGAATATCGCGGCCGGGCGTAAGCAATATCTGGATGGTTTCCATATTACTTTTGATAACTGGCACTCTACCGATGGCCCGGAAAATCACGCGCTGTCGCAAGACATTTATCGCAAACTAAAAGCAGCAGGCTTCATCACCAGCAAAACGATAGAGCAGTTTTTTGATCCTGTTAAAAATATGTTTTTGCCAGACCGCTACATTAAAGGCGAATGCCCGAAATGCGGCGCGAAGGATCAATATGGTGATTCTTGCGAAGTTTGTAGCGCGGTGTACTCACCGACGGAAGTAAAAAATCCGTACTCAGTACTGACCGGCGCTACGCCCGTGATGAAATCGTCTGAACATTTTTTCTTTAAATTATCAGATGAAAAATGCGTAGAGTTCTTACGCGGCTGGGCACTCAAAGATAATCGCCTGCAGTCCGAAGTCGCCAACAAATGCAAAGAATGGCTAGAAGGTGAAGGTGGTTTGGGTGACTGGGACATCAGCCGCGACGCGCCCTACTTTGGCATTGAAATCCCTGATCAACCGGGTAAATATTTTTATGTCTGGCTGGATGCGCCTGTTGGCTATCTGGCATCCTTAAAAAACTATTTTGGCAAAATCGGTCGTGATTACGATGCCTTTATGGCTGATCCGACGACGGAGCAGATCCATTTTATCGGCAAAGATATTACTTATTTCCACACCTTGTTCTGGCCTGCCATGCTGAAATTTTCTGGCTACAAAACACCAGATAATGTGTATGCGCATGGCTTTGTCACGGTCTCTGGCGAAAAAATGTCAAAGTCGCGCGGCACTGGTATTTCTCCACTGCGTTATCTTGATATCGGTATGAATCCTGAGTGGCTACGCTATTACTTCGCAGCCAAATTGAATTCTAAAGTTGAAGATCTGGATATGAATCCTGAAGACTTCGTCGCTCGTGTGAACGCTGATCTGATTGGTAAATACGTCAATATCGCCAGCCGTGCGGCAGGTTTTATCACCAAGCGGTTTGACGGTGCAATCGTGACCGACTGGGCGACGGCGGACGATGCATTTATCAGTAACCTACGTAAAGTGTCGCCGGATATTCAGGCTTACTATGAAGCGCGTGATTACGGTAAAGCCTTGCGCGCCATCATGGATCAAGCTGACATCATCAACGCTTATGTCGATGCGAATAAGCCTTGGGAACTCGCTAAAAAGCCAGAGAACGATGCCAAATTGCAGGAAGTTTGTAGTCGCTTGTTAGAAGCCTTCCGCATTCTGACCATCTTCTTGAAGCCAGTGTTACCGCAGCTCGCTGCACAGGTCGAGGCACAATTGCAAATAGCTCCTTTGCAATGGGCGGATGTTACAACACCGCTACCACATCTGCATAAAGTGCTGCCGTACACGCATCTGATGCAACGTGTGGATATTAAAATTTTCGATCAATTGTTCGACGCACCTACTGAAGTTGTCGCTGCTGTATCAACACCAGCAGTAGCTTCAGCAGCAAACTCAGCAGCGCCAACCGCACCAGTAGAATCGCCCGCTACCAGCGAGATCGAAGCGTTAGCGCCGGAAATTAAGATTGATGATTTTTCAAAAATTGATTTGCGCATCGCCAAAATCGTCAACTGCGAGCACGTCGACGGCTCAGACAAATTACTGCGCCTGACTCTGGATGTTGGCGAAGGTCGCCTGCGTAACGTGTTTTCCGGTATTAAATCTGCCTACCAGCCAGAACAACTGATCGGTAAGTTCACCGTGATGGTTGCTAATCTGGCGCCACGCAAGATGAAGTTTGGTATTTCTGAAGGCATGGTATTGGCTGCGTCTGCCGAGGATGAAAAAGCTAATCCAGGTTTGTATATTCTGGAGGCCTGGCCTGGTGCGCAACCGGGTATGCGGGTACGCTAATCCGCGACGGGTTGGCGAATCTAGTTTGCAAATCAAGTTTGTCAAAAAATACGCTGAGTGACTAAAGCAGATAGGAATAAGCAATAGCTCACTCAGCGATTTAAATCTCTCATATCAATAAAATACTCCCCATAGGTATATTTTAATCGTCCAAACAAAACCTGGACAATCGACGTATTTTGCAAATTTTTATGGGGAGTATATGAAATCTGATCAATGTCTCTCTCAATTATGTAAATGATTGTTCCGGCAATCGAATAGGTTAAAAGAATAGGTTGAAAGATCTGGCACGTGCGGAATAAGAGAAAGCAGTGCTATCTATAAAATACGTCATTCCTGCACGCTCTTGGCAGGAATCCAGCGGCGTTAGTTACTTAAGCAAAGACACTGGACTCCTGCCTTCGCAGGAGCAACGAGGTACCAGACCAATGAGGCAAATTGAATTGCCATTTTCAATTGCCAGGTTAACAAGTAAATAGTTACGCCCACATCAGCTCCAGTCAGCACTGCCCCACATCAAAAATTAACTCAAGACATCAAACTGGCGCGGTATTCGCACATTCGTTTAACAAAAAATCCTGTAGAGATTTCTCAATAGATTGCCCATGAGATATACTCCATTTACCTTTTTGTAGTACTTGATTGAACCGATCAACTCACCACGGTCAGATATCCATGAATAGCCCACTTAGCCCCGCCGCAGTTACCTCCCCTATCCCTGCACGTCTGGTCCAATTGCGCGCAGCAATGAAAACTGCGGGTTTAGATGCCTACATTATTCCCTCGGCTGATCCGCATTTGTCTGAATATTTGCCACAGCGCTGGCAAGGCCGCGAGCAATATTCTGGCTTCACCGGGTCGGTCGGCACTCTAATCGTGACGGCAGATTTTGCCGGATTGTGGGTTGACAGCCGTTATTGGAGTCAGGTAGAGCAAGAACTAGCCCCTACTGGCATACAGATGATGAAAATCAATTCTGCTGCTGCCACACTGCATCTTGATTGGCTCGCCAGCACCATGCAAGCAGGACAAACCGTTGGCGTAGACGGCGCCGTGCTTGGGCTAGCGATGGCTCGCATGCTTGAGCAGGCGCTGCAAGTTAGAGGCAGTAAATTGGACACTAGCAAAGACTTATTACAAACTATCTGGTCCGGTCGCCCTGATCTGCCGCAAGCCGCTATCTATGAACATCTGGCACCATTTGCGGTGGTCAGTCGTCAAGACAAACTAGCCCTTGTGCGTGAGCAAATGCGTATCAAAGCGGCGGACTGGCATTTTGTTTCTACCGTAGATGATCTGGCTTGGATCTTCAATCTGCGCGGTGCCGATGTCAGCTATAACCCGGTATTTGTCGGGCACGCACTGATCAGTCAAGACAGTGCTGCCTTGTTTGTCTCTCATGGCAAAGTACCTGCTGCTCTGGTAGAAGTATTAGCAAAAGACGGTGTGTTTATCGCCGACTACGCGCAAGCTGCCAGCGCCTTGGCTGCGTTGCCAGCAAATAGCAGTTTGCTGATAGACCCGCGCCGCATCACCTACTCTTTCCGCCAGGCGGTACCAGCTTCGGTCAAAGTAATTGAGGCAATCAACCCATCGGTATTTGCAAAATCCCGTAAGACTCCACAAGAAGCGCAATTTGTACGTGAAGCGATGGAGCAAGATGGCGCCGCATTATGTGAATTTTTTAGCTGGCTGGAAGCATCGCTGGGCAAAGAAGTCATCACAGAACTGACCATTGACGAAAAAATTACTGCGGCCCGCGCACGTCAGCCTAACTTCGTCTCTGCCAGCTTTGGTACGATCGCTGGCTTTAACGGCAATGGCGCGATGCCCCACTACCGCGCTCTCCCAGAATCGCATGCGGTCATCGAAGGCAATGGCTTGCTGCTGATCGATTCCGGTGGCCAATACCTCAACGGCACCACCGACATCACCCGCGTGATGCCAATTGGCGTGGTATCAGCCGAACAAAAACGCGACTTCACCTTGGTTTTAAAAGGCATGATCAATTTGTCACGTGCGCAGTTCCCGCGTAGCACGCTGTCACCGATGTTAGATGCTCTGGCACGAGCACCGATCTGGGCCGAGGGCATTAACTACGGTCACGGTACCGGCCACGGCGTAGGCTACTTTCTAAATGTACATGAAGGTCCGCAATCTATCTCGGGCGCTATTCCAGAGGCACATAACGCAATGGAAGCAGGCATGATTACTTCCAACGAGCCGGGCATTTATCGTCCAGGCAAATGGGGAGTGCGGATAGAAAATCTGATGCTCAATATCGTCGGTCATCAAGGCGAGTTTGGCGACTATCTCAAGTTTGAGACTCTGACACTCTGCCCAATCGACACCCGCTGCATCGATATGACAATAATCCGTGAGGACGAATTGGCATGGCTCAATGATTACCACGCGACCGTCTTAGAACGCTTGTCACAACGCGTCAGCGGTGCAGCAAAAGCATGGCTAGAGGAGAGAACAAAAGCAGTCAGTAAATAGTCAGGAGAGGGAGTTTATGGGACGTTTGTTCATTTTTTACAAATCGTTCGATAACCGCCCAACGCCTTGCTGAATGGATCAAAATATGGATAATCGTTTGTGATTAGTAAGCCGTAGTCCATTGCGCTTCACAGTCAATAAAAAATAAAATGCTTAAGCATCCTAGCAATACATCCATCAGGAGACACTCATGCAATTCAAAAAATATCTGACACTTACCCTAAGTGCATTGTGTCTGGCTGCCAGCAGTTTGGCAGCACAGGCAGAAGAAACCATTAAAGTAGGCGTCGTAGCTGCATTTTCTGGTCCGTTTGCAGATTATGGCAAACAGATTGAGGGTGGTATTAAGGCCTATATGCATCAATATGGTGACAAGGTTGCTGGTAAAAAAATTGAAATTATCATTAAGGACACGACCGGTCCTGCACCAGACGTAGCCAAGCGTTTAGCACAAGAATTGGTAGTAAGAGATAAAGTCGATTTTCTGGCAGGCTTTGGTTTGACACCGGAAGCATTAGCAGTCGCGCCGATTGCTGAGCAGGCAAAAAAGCCGATGATCATCATGAATGCGGCAACCTCAATCATCACGACAAAGTCAAATTACATCGCACGATTCTCGATGACCTTGCCGCAAGTGTCTGGTCCGATGGCGACTTGGGCAATAAAAAACAATATTAAAAAAGTAGTGACACTGGTAGCCGATTATGGTCCAGGTATTGATGCCGAAACTGCGTTTAAAACCAATTTTGTCGGTGGCGGTGGCAGCATCACAGAATCCATCCGCGTTCCTTTACGTAACCCGGAATTTGCTCCCTACATCCAAAGAATTAAAGACGCAAAACCGGAAGCTGTTTTTATCTTCGTACCAGCTGGTGAACAAGGCGTGGCATTCATGAAAGGTTATCGGGAGCGTGGCTTGGCAGAAGCAGGCATCAAAGTCATTGCCACTGGCGATCTGACTGACGACCATGTTTTGCCTGCAATGGGTGACGCCACTCTGGGCGTGATCACAACATTCCACTATTCTGCTGCACATAACTCACCAGAAAATAAAGCCTTCCTGAAAAATTTTGCAGAAGCGAATCCAGGTGCAGGTCGGGCTAATTTTATGGCAGTAGCTGCGTATGACGGGATGGCGGCAATTTATGAAGTGTCTAAAAAGCTCAACGGCAAAATCGATGGTGACAAAGCCATGGCAATTTTAAAAGGGCTGAAAATGATGAGCCCGCGTGGCCCCATCATGATCGATCCGACAACCCGGGACATCATACAAACAGTCTATGTGCGCAAAGTAGAGAAGGTCGGCGGCGAATTATTTAATGTCGAGTTTGATAAGTTCTTGGACATGAAAGATACGGGTAAATAAACATTACCGAAATAAAAAAGCCTGGCGAGTAAATTGCCAAGCTTTTTTATTTGATTCAGGACTTATACAAAAACGACAAGCTACTTACTGCCATTCAGATGGAGCCCGATGTCTGAATCTGGAACATCAAGACCCCTTAACACAAATACACAGAGGAACAAAAAATAGAGAGAAAATCACGAGAACAGCGAAAACCTGCCGTTCTCTTGCTTTGTTGTTTCTCTGCGCCTCTATGGTAAGATTTTTTAGTTTTTGCGTGAGTCCTACATAAATAAGGCATTACTAAATAGGACTTACGCAAAATTGTCCCAGCAAGGCGCAGCGACGAAGACAGTACTTTAGTGCGGCGAGGCGTTGCAACGCAGCTGGGGCGGTTTCGCGTGAGTCCTAACTAAATTACTAAATCACTAAGCCTTTAGGCCACCGCAACCAGACGAGTCAGTGTAGCGGCATCTGCCATCAAACTCGCACTATCCGATTGATGCACGATACGTCCACGCTCCAACACCATCGCATTTTGCGTCATTGATAAAGCCAGTTTGGCGTGTTGCTCTACCACGATGACTGCCATGCCTTCTTCGCTGATCAGCTTGCGGATCACTTGTGCCAGATCTTGCACGATGATCGGCGCTAGCCCCTCCATCGGTTCATCCAGCAATAACAATCTGGGATTCGTCATCAGCGCACGGGCAATGGCCACCATTTGCTGCTCGCCACCGGAGAGTTGATTGCCCATATTGCCGCGACGCTCTTCTAGTCGCGGAAAGATATCGTAAATCTTTTTAATATTCCACGGCCCCGGACGAGCCACAACGCTTAAATGCTCCTCAACCGTCAACGATGGAAACATATATCGCTCTTGTGGCACCCACCCCAAACCTGCGTTAGCACGCTTATGCGTTGCCATAGGATTGATGTCATTGCCACGCCAATGTATGCGGCCACCGTGTTGTTGTGTGATACCCATCAGGCTGACGAGCAAGGTGGTTTTACCCGCACCATTACGCCCTAGCAGCGCCAGACTATCACCTTGTTTTAGGCTGAAAGAAATATCTTCCAGCACCACGGACTCGCCATAGCCGGCGGTGAGTTTATCTACTGTGAGTAAGTCAGTCATGCGCTTCTCCCAGATAGACTTCTTTCACCCTTGGGTCTGAGGCGATCTCGGCTGGAGTGCCTTCAACCAATACCTTGCCGCCAACCAGGACGGTAATCCGTTCTGCAAATTGAAATACCAGGCCCATATCGTGCTCAATAAAAAGTATCGTCACCTCGCGCGGTAGACCGGCGATTACCTCAAATAACTCGGCACTTTCTGCGGAAGGAATCCCTGCTGCCGGCTCGTCGAGCAACAAGACTTTCGGCTGGGTAGCGAGTGCTAAGGCAATCTCGACCAAACGCTGCTTTCCATAGGGTAGACTCGCTGTCAATCGCTGCGCCTCTTGCTCTAGTTTGAGCGAACCGAGCAACGCCATCGCCTCCTCTATCGCCGAGCTTTGTTGCGCAACGGTTTTATACCAAACCCGACTATTCCCCTGACGTTCGCAAATCACCAGCACGACGGATTCCAGCACGGTCAATCCGGCAAACAAGGTGTTGATCTGAAAAGTCCGGGTCATCCCGCGCTTAACACGCTGATGTTGCGGCAAGTGGGTGATATCTTGATCGTCTAAAAATACTTGGCCAGTAGTCGGTGCAATGCTACCTGTGAGTAAATTGATGAAGGTGGTTTTACCAGCGCCATTCGGGCCAATTAAAGCATGCCTGCCACCTTTAGCGAATGAGAGTGAAATATCCGTATTTGCTTTAAACGTACCCCATACCTTGGATAGACCTTGAGTACGTAATGCAATCTGTTGACCTTCATGTGCAAGTTCAGTACTGCTGCGATCAATCATCAAATGAGCGGCGTTCATAAGCTCTGTCCTTTTGATTTGGCTTGATCCCATTTTGATATCAGATAATCTCGCATTTTATCGAGCCCGCCGAGCAATCCGCCACGCGCAAACAGAACAATAAATATCAGCAATAATCCTATCCAGAATTGCCAATAAGCGGGATTTTGTGCAGAGATAAAATCTTGTGCCAGCATGTACACTGCCGCACCGATCAGGCCGCCATACAAGCGTCCGGTTCCACCCAATACCAGCAAAATTAAAATTTCCGCCGAGCGCGGAAACCCAAGACTATCCAGTCCGACAAACTGCGTCGTCTGCGCCAGCAAGGCGCCAGCAACACCGGCGACAGCTGCGCTGATGGTGAAAATAGTGATCAATTGACGTTGCACATTGGCACCGATCGCTGGCATACGCTTGCCACCTTCCCGGATACCGCGCAAGCTCAGACCAAACGGAGAATTCACCAGCCGACGTAAGATCACAAATAAAATAAATAGGACAATCAGGCTGTACCAATATGCCGTTTTCCCATACAAATCAAACTCAAAGCCAAGTACTTTACCCACCATCATGCCGGATAATCCATCCACGCCGCCAGTGATAAATGCCATTTTGTTAGCCGCCTCAAACAGCATCAGACCAATACCCAGCGTCACCATTAAGCGCGTTAAATCCTGACCGCGCACAACCAAAAAGCTCACACAAAATCCCACTATAGCTGCCACCAAAGCGGCAATCAACAAACCACTCAAAGGCTCGCCCCAACCATGTACCGATAACAGTCCGGCAGTGTATGCACCCAGACCAAAAAAGGCAGCATGTCCGAGCGAAACAATACCCGCATACCCCAACATCAGATCGAGTGAGACGGCAAACAGACCAACAATCAAAATCTGACTACCCAACACCAAGTAATTTGGAAAAAGAAAAAATGCGGCAACGGGCAAAATCCAAAAAACGATTTCCAATTTAGTCCAACGTCCTGAGGGCAAACTGGCTGCGCCATGGGTTTGATCTAGTGATGTAGTCATGATTTTTTCCCCATCAAACCGGACGGATACAAAATCAGCAGCACCACCATCAAACCGTAAATCACAAACGCGCCAACCGAAGGCACATAGTATTTTCCAGCCACATCGAAGATGCCGAGTATCAATGCAGCAATCAAAGTACCTTTGATGCTACCGGCACCACCAACCGCGACTACAAGTAAAAAATACACCATGTATTTGATTGGAAAAGTCGGATCGAGTCCTAGCAAATCGATCCCTAAACCACCACCTAAACCCGCTAAGCCAGAGCCCAGTGCAAAGGTCAGCGAAAATACCCGACTGACATGAATCCCCAAACCCGCCGACGCCAGACTGTTATCTACCGAGGCGCGGATTTGTGCACCGAAGCGAGTACGCTCTATCAAATATGCCAAGGCTGACGTAACCACAATCACAACCGCAATCAAAAATACACGGTAGGCGCCAACATCCAATCCCAGCAGATTGATTTGCCCGCGCAGCCACTCCGGCAACAGCACAGGTTGCTGCGTCGGCCCCCAGATATAGGTTGCACCAGCCACTGCCACAAACGTCAGACCGATAGAAAACAAGACCTGATCCAAATGGCTGGATTTATATAGACGACGGTACAAAACCCGCTCCAGCACTAATCCGGCGAGAGCACTGAGAAAAAAAGCGATCGGTAGCGATAATAAAAAAGGCAGTCCCAGACGGTTCATCACGACCACGCAGACATAGCCGCCCAGCATCGCAAACGCCCCATGTGCGAGATTGATAAAGTTCATCAATCCCATCGTCACAGACAAACCAACGCTGATTAAAAATAGCAAAGCGCCGTAAGCGATGCCGTCAAATAAAACACCCGCAAGATTACCTAGCATGGGCACCGCCCTGATCCGATGCGCAAATGGGAATGCGTCATTTTGTCTCCTTGAATCGTTTTAAATTATTTTTAACTTGTGCGTCTCAGCGGACGAATTTTGATTTTGATACAAGCGTGCACTACAACATCCCGCGTCCGCATGCAAGAAAACGAGAGAAACAAGCAGAAAATATACTATCCGTCAGTATTTTTTAAAGACCAATGAATGTATGGACAATTAGTACTATTTTGACTTATACCCCCCTATTTTTAAATAAAGGGGTGCAAATCAAACCCGTTCAATAATGATCGCGATACCCTGCCCCACACCAATACACATCGTGCAAAGTGCATAGCGACCACCGGTACGATGGAGTTGGTACATGGCAGTAGTGACCAGACGAGCACCGCTCATGCCTAGTGGATGTCCAAGCGCAATTGCACCGCCATTGGGATTGACGCGCGGGTCGTCGTCTTGCAAACCCAGTTGCCGCATCACAGCCAGACCTTGTGCTGCAAAAGCTTCGTTGAGCTCAATCACATCCATCTGTGCCAGGGTCAATCCGGTTTGTGCCAGCAGTTTTTCTACTGCGGGAAAAGGCCCTATGCCCATCACACGCGGAGCTACCCCAGCCGTTGCCATACCGACGATGCGGGCTTTGGGAGTGAGTCCGTGACGTTTTGCCGCTTCTGCCGATGCCAGCAGCAAAGCACATGCACCATCATTGACGCCTGAAGCATTGCCTGCGGTGACTGTGCCATCGGCACGCACGACGCCCTTGAGTTTGCTGAGCGACTCTATGCTGGTGACACGCGGATGTTCGTCCTTGCTAATGATGATGGATTCGCCTTTTTTCTGGGCGATTGTCACTGGCGTAATTTCTTCTGCCAACACGCCATTGGCTTGTGCTGCAGCTGCTTTTGCCTGGCTGGCTAAGGCAAATAAATCCTGATCGGCACGGCTAATGTTGTAATCGGTCGCAACGTTTTCTGCAGTCTCTGGCATAGCATCAACGCCGTATTGCGCTTTCATTTGCGGATTGATAAAGCGCCAGCCTATCGTGGTATCAAAGATGGTCGCGCCACGTCCGAAAGCGCTATCCGACTTGCCCATGACAAACGGTGCACGGGTCATCGATTCCACACCACCCGCGATCACCAGATCAAGTTCGCCCGACTTAATGCCACGCGCCGCAGTGCCCACCGCGTCCATCCCAGAACCGCATAAGCGGTTGATGGTGGCGCCTGGCACCGTCAGCGGCAAACCCGCTAATAATGCAGACATGCGTGCGATGTTGCGGTTATCTTCCCCAGCCTGATTGGCGCAACCAAAGATCACTTCCTGCACAGCAGACCAATCGACTTGCGACTGACGCTGCATCAACGCTCGCAGCGGAATAGCGCCCAGATCATCGGCACGAACATCTTTTAAATCACCGGCGTAACGACCGATCGGTGTACGGATTGCATCGCAAATGTAAGCAGTCATATTGTTCGTCTCTTTGTCTTTTTAAATTTTGTAGAATTTTTTAAAGCAGCTTTTCTCAACTCAACTCAACTCAATTAAAACTACAGTAATGCCAGCGTCAACGTTGCGCCCGTCCTGGCTTGCAACACCTCAAACGATAAACCCGGCACCATCTCCCTGACGAGTAGTCCTTGAGGGCCCACCTCCATCACCGCTAAATCAGTATAAATTTTGGCGACGCAGGCGATGCCTGTTAGCGGGTAAGAACATTCAGCGACCACCTTGCTCTCGCCGGTTTTGGTTTGATGCTCCATCATCACAAACACTTGCTTAGCACCGACGGCTAAATCCATCGCACCGCCCACTGCTGGAATCGCATCCGGTGCACCGGTGTGCCAGTTTGCTAAATCCCCTTTTGCTGAAACTTGAAAACCACCGAGGACACAAATATCCAGATGACCACCACGCATCATCCCGAAGGAATCTGCATGATGAAAAAAAGCGCCGCCGTCAAGTAAGGTGACGGGCTGTTTTCCGGCATTGATTAAATCCTCGTCTTCTTCGCCAGCTGGTGGCGTAGGTCCCATGCCGAGCAAACCGTTCTCGCTGTGTAAAATAATTTCGCGCTCTTTAGGTAAATAATTGCTGACCATGGTCGGCAAACCTATTCCCAAATTCACATAAGCGCCTTCAGGAATATCTTGAGCGACACGCGCTGCGATTTGCTGGCGCGTCAGCGGCTTAAACGGAGCGCTATTACCGGCATTCAGATTGATGTCGCTACTCATGCGCGTGCTCCAGTATTTACAGCGTCCGTTATTGCAGCTTCCGTAGCTTTCCCCACTGCCAGTACCCGCTGGACAAAAATACCCGGCGTGATGATGTGCTCCGGATCAAGCTCGCCCAATGCGACAATCTCATCCACTTGCACCACGGTACATTTGGCGGCAGTCGCCATGATCGGGCCAAAATTACGGCCAGTTTTGCGATACACCAGATTGCCCCAACGATCCGCACGTAAGGCCTTGATCAATGCGAAGTCGGCATGGATAGGACTTTCCAGCACATAGTGTTTGCCATTGATGAGGCGAGTTTCTTTACCCTCTGCCAGCAAGGTACCGTAACCCGTCGGAGAAAAAAATCCGCCAATACCGGCACCGGCCGCACGGATGCGCTCGGCCAGATTGCCTTGCGGCGTCAGTTCCAGCTCCACTTCACCAGCTCGGTATAAGGCATCAAAAACATAGGAATCTGCTTGACGTGGAAAAGAGCAAATAATTTTGCGTACCCGCTTCGCTTTTAACAGTGCCGCCAGTCCCTGATCGCCGCTACCTGCGTTGTTGCTGACGATGGTCAGGTCACGTGCACCCTGCTCGATCAAGGCGTCTACCAGAATGGCCGGCAATCCTGCATTACCAAATCCACCGATCATGATCGTCGCGCCGTCGCTGACACCAGCCAGGGCATGCGCGCTCGAATCGACTATTTTGTTAATCAATTACGTCTCCTTCTCTGCGTTTGATCCACGTTGGATCGCCGCTTATGGGAATAATATTTTTTCGTGTGACGACTATATCAACTGCCAGAATCCAAGACTCAGGTCCATGACGATATCTGTAACGATACTTAAGCTAAATCAATAAATTTGACGCCTGACGCATTCGAAATTACAGTAGCGTCAAATAGATTATTGTTCGGCTATCGCACATATGGCTGTTGATAGAACCGTTTTAGTGTAGACAGCGCGCTATGCGACCGTCAACATAGCATGATTGATTCTGTGCGATCGCCGCACAAAAAGCCCTTAGCCACACTCACTCCGATCGTAGAAAAGCTATGTCATCTCTATCGCAATCTGCCCCGCTACCTCATACCATCAGCATCTCGGATGAGATCGACGAAATGACGGGCGACCCTAATTTTATGTCTTCGCTGGCACGCGGCATTGCGGTACTGCGCGCATTTAGCAACCAGCACCGGACGTTGACGATTTCTCAAATCAGCCACAAGACGGGTATTTCGCGTGCGGCAGTCAGACGTTGTTTGTACACATTAAAAATGTTAGGTTATGCCGATGCAGAGGGTAATAATTTTCGGCTAACACCCAAGGCGCTGACGCTGGGATATTCTTATTTATCGTCGACACCTTTAGCCACGTCGGCACAACCTTGCCTGAATCAGATCAGCCGTCAATTCAATGAGTCATGTTCACTTGCGGTCCTCGATAGTAATGAAGTTTTATACGTCTGCCGCTCCGCGACCTCACGCATTATGTCAGTGGCGCTAAACGTCGGAAGCCGCCTGCCCGCCTATTGCACCTCATTAGGTCGGGTGATACTGGCGCATATGCCAGAGGCGGCGCTGGAACAGTATTTTAAAAATGTTACGCTGCGTGCTTTTACCGACAACACGGTGGTATCGCAAAACGGATTAATGGATATTTTTGCCGGCATCCGCGAATCTGGTTATGCAGTGGTGGAGGAAGAACTGGAAGTCGGCTTACGATCAATTGCAGTGCCAGTCAGAGGCGCATCGGGCAACATCACAGCGGCGCTCAACATCAGCGCACAAGCCACTCGCGTCAGCAGCAAGCGCATGCGGGAAGATTTTTTAACAACGTTGCAAAGCGGCGCAATAGAATTGTCGGCGATGCTGCCATGACTTTAACGATTAAACATACTCATAACGAGTATATTTCAGTCGTCCATATATTACCTGAACAATTGAGGCCTTTTATAAAAATAAATTGGGAGTATATTAAATTAAATCTAAGGAAAGCCGAGTAATCGTGATTCTTTTTTATGCAAGTCCTATGATAGTCACTTCATATAATCTGCTCTCTCGACACCATCACTCAGTCAATTATTCATCATGCATATTTTAGACACGACACGACTACGATTACGGACAATTACTTTGGATGACGCCGCGTTTTATCTGCAACTGGTCAACGAGCCTGCGTACCTTGCCAACATCGGCGATAAGGGAATACGCACGATAGAAGACGCGATTGATTCGATCAAAAAAGGTCCTATCGATATGCAGGAACGCTTAGGCTTTAGCTTGTATATCGTGGAATCCAAACAAGACAACATCGCTATCGGCATGTGCGGATTAATCAAACGCGATGGCCTGGATGATGTGGATATTGGGTATGGATTTTTGTCTGCTTACACAGGCCAAGGTTTAGCAAGCGAAGCCGCAACCGCAGTCGTCAACTATGCGCGCGCAACGATAGGATTACCTCGGCTAGTGGCGATCACTGCACCGGAGAATGCGATCTCTTCACGCGTGTTAGAAAAGATCGGCTTTACCTATAAAAAAATCGTTAGCTTGACGCGCAATGGCAAAACGGAAGAAAGTAAATTTTTTACTTACGACTTTGCGTAAACTATATAAAAAAACGGCACATCAGCTTTAGTGACTGATGTGCCGTTTTCTTACTCGCTTTTATCTCTACAATCAATCTCGTCTTATAAAAACCGGTCTAAAATTTTACGACTGTGTTTATCAATCTCAAACATATCGCGGATCAAAAAATGTATGCCGTGATTATCTGAAATCAGCAAGGAAGTGCGTCCAATGCGACGAATATCCTCCTCACCTTTTAAGACAAATGAGGTGTCGCCACGATCTGTTTTTACTTCCCAGGTGCAAGGTGTGGCGTAGCTAGTGATGCCGATAATACGTTTTATCTCGGGCATAAATTCGCGCCCCTGCAGCTCATCACTGACTAGCTTGCGCTCATTCTCTGCCAGGTCGCTGAGTTTATCGATCCATGCCACCTCCTGTCCATCTTGCAGTACCAGAGAGATTCCTTCGTCCGGTGTCTGAATAGGGAAAGCACGTACCGGACTGACATGCTCATGTACCTCGCCGCTGGCATTGATCAACACAAGATGGCCGAAACTATTGCGACTCAGTTGAAATCTCGGGTTTAATGTATCGGTCATCTTATTCTCCCCCACCCAAATTAGCATTGCGCGCCTGCGCCTCATACAAACGGAAGTAGGCTCCCTCGCGTGCCATCAGATCGTCATGACTACCGACCTCCACTACTTGCCCACGATCGAGCACCACCAGCCTGTCAGCCTTATGTAAGGTCGATAAGCGATGGGCAATCGCAATCGTGGTACGACCTTTGACCAGATTATCCAGCGCTTTCTGAATCTCTTTTTCTGTCTCAGAATCGACTGATGAGGTGGCCTCATCCATGATCAGAATACGTGGGTCAATCAACAGTGCACGCGCGATAGAAATCCGCTGACGTTCGCCGCCAGATAATCCTTGTCCGCGCTCACCTACCATAGAGTCGTAACCCTGCGGTAAGCGTAAAATAAACTCATGCGCATGGGCAGCACGGGCAGCGGCGATGATATCGGCACGGCTGGCGTCAGGCTTACCGTAAGCAATATTGTCCGCAATCGTGCCAAAAAACAAGAATGGTTCTTGCAAAACCAAACCAATATTCTGACGGTAATCGGACACGGCAAAAGAACGGATATCTACGCCATCGAGCAAAATCGCGCCTTCGGACACATCATAGAAGCGACAGATCAGATTGACTAGGGTACTCTTACCAGAGCCGCTGTGACCAACCAGGCCGATCATTTCTCCCGGTTTGATGGTTAAATTAATCCCACGGTTAACAGCACGGTTACCGTAGCGGAAACCGACTTCACGCAATTCAATCTGACCTTTGACTTCGTTCACTTTGACCGGATGCTGCGGATCGGGCACGCTGGACACATGATCCAGAATATCGAAAATACGTTTTGCGGCCGACGCTGATTTTTGGGTCACTGAAACGATGCGGCTCATAGAATCAATACGACCATAAAAATTACCGATAAACGCGACTGCGGCAACCAGAGAACCTACCGTAATTTCGTTATGCGATACCTGCCAGATACCAAAAGCCCAGACAACGAGAATCCCAAGATCAGTCAAAAAAGAGACCGTAGGAGAGAACAGCGACCATACTTTATTCAGCTTATCGTTGACTGCTAAATTATGTTTATTCGCCTCGCGGAAACGTGTTGCCTCGCGGGTCTCTTGCGCAAAGGCCTTGACCACACGGATACCCGGAATTGTGTCGGCCAGGACATTAGTTACTTCGCCCCAGACACGGTCAATTTTTTCAAAACCGGTACGTAATTTATCGCGCACCAGATGAATCATCCAGGCAATGATAGGCAATGGTAGCAAGGTGACTAAAGCAAGTTTAGTATTGATTTGCAATAAGGCGACTACGGTCATTAAAAACATCAATACGTCGGTAGCAAAATCAAGTAAGTGTAAAGATAAGTAAACGCAAATACGATCACTCTCACTACCAACGCGCGACATCAGATCACCGGTACGTTTTCCGCCAAAATATTCAAGCGATAATTTCAATAAATGTTGATATGTCGTGGTACGCAAGTCCGCGCCGATACGCTCGGATACCAAGGCGAGAATGTAGGTTTTACCCCAGCTAAGTAGCCAGGCAATGACCGCCGAACCTAACAAACCACCGATATACAAAGTTACCAGATGGGGATCAACATGCTGTCCGTTCTGGTAAGGAATCAACACTTCATCTGTCAGCGGCTTTGTCAGGTAACGCGGAATCATATGCGCTGCCGTACCCATCAGCATTAAGCTAAAGCCCGCTAATAATTGCCAGCGATATGGTTGTGCAAAACGCCACAGCCGAAACAAGGTCCAGGTTGATGGCGGGGTGTAAATTACTTTGGTACAGATCGGACATTCTTCCTGATCTGCTTCTAGCGGTGCTTTGCAGCTTGGACAGGTATTTTTTTCTTCATGTTGGACCGGCAAACCAGTCACATGACTTTGCAATTGCTCTTTAAAGTGATCCAGCAAACGGATCATTAATAAATTCTGACCCAAGGTAAAACGCCAGCTAGCCAGCCGGGCATTATCATCAAATAATTCCAGATGTCCGACACCGGCATGGTCGTGGTGCTGGAGCCGTAGATTTTTGGCATAAAACCATTCTTGCCACGTCGTTTCCCCCGGCGCCCGCGCAAGTAGCCGGCGGTCGGTAACGACCAACATACCTTTTACAAAGCGAAGTCCGGCATCTAGGTCAACCTCGACTGCACTTAAAACGTTTTCCCCAGTGGATAACTGTTTTGCGATTTCAGAGCGCCAATGCTCTGGCAGTGCACTAAAAACATGGTCGAAGCTTAATTGTTGTGTTGTCATCGTTTGACCGGTCCCGATTTATCGTCAGGAATAAATATAAAAAAGATAAATTATTTGAGTGATCATTGAACCACCGGGATGCAGATAATCTGCAAATTTCGATACGGTTCAATAAAACTTTGAATAAATGAGGTGAGAAGCCTGAAATGGTAGCAATAGTGACTAAGTCAACATATCACTACAGCATTAATTTACGGTATTCTATCGGAAGAAAAAAAACAGACCAAGAAGGTTTGAGTTAAGTTCTTAATTTGTAATTTCATTTAGTCATCTAATTTAGTGACCTAGGACTTACGCAAAACTATCCCGGCAAATTTTACTGGCAGATTGTGCCAGCAAGTTATAGCGACGAAGACAGCACTTTAACTTTAGTCCCTAACACCTTGCCTGGTGTGAACGGAAGCTGCAACGTAGTTGGGAATGTTTTGCGTAAGTCCTAATAGACTAAAAAATACACGCTAACACTATTTATCCACCGTAAGACGTCGTAAAAAAAGCGTCCGAAAGATTTAAAAGCAGACTTAGCTCTGCTATCAAGAAATTAAATACATGATGACGAAGAAGAAAGACATTGAAATTCTCCGTGTAACTCATTTACGCGGACCTAATATCTGGACCTATCGCCCTGTAATTGAAGCGTGGTTAGATATTGGTGCGCTAGAAGATTTCCCCTCCAATACTTTACCCGGCTTATACGAGCGTCTGACAACCTGGTTGCCTGGCCTTACTGTGCATCGTTGCAGCGTCGGTGAGACCGGTGGCTTTTTGGAGCGTCTGCGCGAAGGCACATGGTCTGGTCATATTCTGGAACACGTTGTACTTGAATTGCAAAATCTGGCTGGCATGCGAACTGGTTTCGGTCAAACCCGGTCGACTAATCAAGTAGGTGTTTACAAAATGGCATTCCGCACCCGCCAGGAACAAGTTGGCCGTGCGGCTTTAGCATTAGGTCGTGATTTGTTGATGGCTGCCATTGAAGACACGCAATTTGATCTTGAGGCAAAATTAGTGCCCTTGCGTGAAATGGTGGACGATCTGTGTTTAGGTCCCTCCACCGCACATATCGTAGATGCCGCAACAGATCGCAGGATTCCATCGATACGTCTGACTGATGGCAATTTGGTGCAATTAGGTTATGGCGCAGCGCAACGTCGCATCTGGACTGCCGAAACAGACCGCACCAGCGCAATTGCTGAGAGCATCGCCAGCGATAAAGATTTGACCAAAACATTATTGCAATCTTGTGGTGTACCAGTACCTGAAGGTAGCCTGGTAAAAAGTGCCGAAGAGGCATGGGAAGCCGCTGAGGATATCGGTGTACCAGTCGTCGTCAAGCCTTACGATGGCAATCATGGCCGCGGTGTTTCACTCAATCTAATGACAGAAGCTGATGTACATGCGGCATATCATTTAGCCGCACGCAAAGGCGACAGCGAGAGCGTGATCGTAGAGCGCTTTGTTACCGGTAATGAGCATCGTTTGTTAATCGTTGGTAAGCGTCTGGTGGCTGCCGCCAAAGGTGAGGCCTTATGGGTAGTTGGTAATGGCACTTCGAATATTATTCAATTGGTTGATGATCAGATCAATACCGATCCCCGTCGTGGCACGGGCGAAGACTCTCCTCTCAATGCCTTAGCACCAGAAAAAGGCGCTGAAATTATTTTGGAATTGGAACGCCAGGGTTTAACGGCGTATTCCATTCCACTCGATGGCCAAAAAGTTTTAATCCAGCCGAACGGTAATGTTGCTTTTGATGTGACTGATGAAGTCCATCCCTCTATCGCAGAAGCCGCCGCACTCGCCGCCCGGATTGTCGGTCTGGATATTGCCGGTGTTGATCTGGTTGCAGAAGATATTTCCCGCCCTCTGGAAGAACAACGCGGTGCAATTATTGAGGTCAATGCCAGCCCGGGATTGCTGGCACATCTGAAACCTGCTGAAGGCAAAGCACGTCCGGTCGGGACCGCGATTATCGCTAATTTATTTGCTGCAGAAGAAAGCGGCCGCATCCCCGTTATCGGTGTGGCAGGCACTCGCGGCACCAGTTTAATCGCGCGCTTAATTGCCAGCGTCGTGCATGTCAGCGGCAAGCACACTGGTGTAGCCTGCTCTCAGGGCTTGTACCTGGATCAGCGACAAGTTGTTAGTACTGACTGTATTAAGTGGGAAGCCAGTCAGCGGCTATTGCTAAATCGTTCTCTGGAAACCGCTGTCTTTGAAACTAATGCCCGTATGATTTTGGCTGAAGGCCTGGCCTACGATAAATGTCAGGTCGCCGTGGTGACTGATATGGATGGTCATGCAGAACTTGGTGAATTTTACATCGATGAAGCAGACCAGATGTTTAAGGTAATGCGTACCCAAGTAGATGTGGTATTGCCGGATGGTGTGGCTGTATTAAATGCAGCAGATTCGCAGGTGGTAGAACTGGCTGAATTATGTGATGGCAAAGTGATTTTTTATGGTCTGAATGATGCGCTTGAGGCCATCGTACAGCATCGTGCTAAAAACGAACGCGCAGTTTTCTTACGTGACAACCACATCATTTTGGCGGAAGGTATAGAAGAAACTAGCTTGCTCTCATTGAGCACTTTAAAACCGATTAAAGCAGCCCAGCCAGAAGTCGTGATGGCAGCCGTAGCGGCTGCCTGGGCTTTAGAAATTTCGCCAGATTTAATCGTCGCGGGATTACGTACCTTTGATTCCAGTCCCAAGAAAGCACGCTATTGAGCAGGCTACTAAGTACGATACTAAGCACGCTGCTAAGTGCAAACCAAGTAAGAAACTAAGTACGCAGCTAAATTAGCGCAAGATTAAAAAATAAAATCGCTGTAATTACATATTGGCACTGCCATCAAGATAGGACGAAGGTTTATGGAAGTATCACGCATACGAGCGCTACGCGGCCCCAATCTCTGGAGCCATCACACTGCGGTTGAGGCCATAGTGGGTTGCAGCACTGCTGAACTCTCTATTGATGAACTGAACGGATTTGAAGTACGACTGCGCGCCCGTTTCCCAGAAATCAGTCCACTACAACCGACCGGCCACAATGACACTATCCCGATGGCGCATGTGTTGGAACTGGCCGCGCTGGGCTTACAAGCACAAGCAGGTTGTCCGGTCACTTTTAGCCGTACTACGCAGACGCTGGAAGCCGGAATTTTTCAAGTTGTTGTGGAATATTCGGAAGAAGCCGTCGGCCGCCTGGCATTAGAATTAGCCGAACAATTATGCAAAGCAGCGCAAGAAGATACACCGTTCGACCTGGGTAGCGCGCTGCTACAACTAAGAGATTTAGATGAAGATGTCAGGCTAGGTCCGTCCACTGGTTCGATCGTGCAAGCGGCCGTAGATAGAAATATTCCCTACCGTCGCCTGACTAACGGCAGTCTGGTTTTATTCGGCTGGGGTAGCCGTCAGCGCAAAATTCAAGCCGCCGAAATGGATGGCACCAGCGCGATTGCAGAGGCGATTGCACAAGATAAAGAACTGACTAAAAAACTTCTTGATGCAGCAGGCGTGCCGGTTCCATTAGGACGTACAGCATTAGATGTGGACGATGCTTGGGCAATCGCCTGCGAGATCGGCTTGCCCGTCGTCGTTAAACCCAAAGATGGCAATCAGGGTAAAGGCGTTACCGTCAACGTCACAACCCGTGCACAACTAGAAGCAGGCTATCAGGCAGCGGCTGAATTCCGCGATGATATTTTGGTTGAGCGTTATTTACCGGGTCATGATTTTCGTTTGCTGGTGATCGGCGACAAGCTGATCGCTGCAGCGCGTCGTGATCCACCGCACGTTGTTGGTGATGGTGCGCACTCGGTACGCGAATTAGTCGAACAAGTAAATAAAGATCCGCGTCGCGGTAGTGGTCATGCAACCTCTTTGACCAAAATTCGCTTTGACGATATCGCACTGGCAAGTCTGGCAAAACAGGATTTGGTAGCGGACTCCATACCTGCTAAAGGTCAACGCGTGATTTTACGTAATAACGCGAACTTGTCGACCGGCGGCTCAGCAACTGATGTCACTGACGATGTCCACCCAGAAGTTGCAGCACGCGCTATCGTCGCAGCCCAAATGGTTGGTCTGGATATCTGCGGTGTCGATCTGGTCTGCGATAGCGTCTTAAAACCAATCGAAGAACAAAATGGTGGCATTGTAGAAGTCAACGCAGCCCCGGGTTTGCGTATGCATCTGTCCCCGTCCTTTGGCAAAGGTCGTCCTGTTGGCGAAGCGATTATTTCTGCTATGTTTGAAGATGGCGATGATGGACGTATCCCTGTTGTCGCGGTGACTGGCACCAACGGCAAGACAACGACTGTGCGGCTCATAGCGCATCTGCTAACCACAAGCGGCTTGCGCACAGGCATGACCAATACCGATGGCGTGTATATTGAAGGCCGTCGTATCGACAGCGGCGATTGCAGCGGACCACGTAGCGCCCGTAATGTTCTGCTTCACCCTGACGTCGATGCCGCCGTATTTGAAACGGCTCGTGGTGGCATCTTGCGCGAAGGACTCGCGTTTGATCGCTGTCAAGTCGCCGTTGTCACTAACGTCGGTTCTGGAGATCACCTTGGCTTGAACTACATTACAACGGTAGAAGATCTTGCCGTTTTAAAGCGGGTGATCGTACAAAACGTCGCAGACAGCGGTGTTGCGGTGTTAAACGCAGCCGACCCTATCGTCGTCAGTATGGCTGTCAATTGCACTGGATCTATCACGTTTTTTGCAGCCGACAACCAACATCCAGTGATGGCTACGCATAAAGCGCAAGGGCATCGCGTCGTGTACGTTGATGGCAATAAGCTAATCGCTGCCGAAGGCAAAACTAAACACGAAGTTCTGTTAGCGGATATTCCTATCACCCGCAACGGCGCTGTCGGCTTCCAGGTAGAAAACGTGATGGCGTCGGTCGCTGCAGCATGGGGCGTTGGGATTAGTTGGGATGCAATTCGCTCAGGCTTAAAATCCTTCGCCAATGAGAGCGACAATGCACCGGGGCGCTTCAACATGTTCAACTATCGCGGTGCAACCTTGATTGCCGATTATGGCCACAATCCAGATGCAATTCTGGCGCTGGTCCGTGCAGTAGAAAGCATCCCTGCTAAACGCCGCTCGGTCGTCATCAGCGGCGCAGGTGACAGACGCGATCAGGACATTCGCCAGCAAACCGAGATTCTGGGTGATGCCTTCGACGACGTCGTGCTATATCAGGATCAATGCCAACGTGGTCGCGCAGATGGTGAGGTCGTTGCTCTGCTACGTACAGGATTAGCCAATGCCAACCGTACCAAAGTCATCGACGAAATCAACGGTGAATTTCTAGCAATCGACACAGCGATGGCACGTTTATCAGAAGGCGATTTATGTCTGATTTTGATTGATCAGGTTGAAGAAGCGCTAGCACATATTGCTAAGCGGATTGGAGAAGGCTGAAGTTGTAAGGCATGTCGTTGCTGTTGCTTTTAGCAGAGGTGACAACTAAACGAATAGTGTTTGTGTCCTGTCTTGTCCTGTATCTGGATAAAGGATTTTTTAGAACGTCCAAAATTACTCCCCCCAATAATGATGTGGCTTGTGGCACGATACCGTGCCACAAGCCACATCATTATTAGACCTTCCATTTAGGTCTTTAGAAACTTCCGTTCTTATTTTTCACGCAAAAGCTGCTGAGCAAAGTCAAGCCTCAAAGAATACCGGCTCTTGTGCCATCATAGGCTGCTGTACCTGCACCACGTCGTGCCAGCTAATCAGACGTAATTCACCACTAGCGTCTTCTACCAAGGCAGACAAGCTTTCTACCCAGTCGCCATCATTGCAGTACATCACGCCATCAATATCTCTGATTTCTGGTTTATGAATATGACCGCAGATCACGCCGTCCAAACCAAGTTTGCGTGCTTCATCGGCTAAGGCATTTTCAAATGAGCTGATATAGCTGACGGCATTTTTGACTTTGAGTTTGAGGTATTGCGATAGCGACCAATACGGTAGACCGGCGCGGGCGCGCCAGTTATTAAAGACTTGGTTGAACTTCAAAATCACGGTGTAAAGACTGTCACCGACATACGCTAACCATTTGGCACAGGCAATCACGCCGTCAAAACGGTCGCCATGCAATACCAGCATACGTTTGCCTTGTGCGGTCACATGTACCAGTTCATCCCTGACTTTGATACCACCAAAATCAAGATCGATGAATTGGCGTATTGATTCATCATGATTGCCAGGGACAAAAATGACATTGGTACCCTTCTTGGCTTTTTTCAGTACGGTTTGCACCACGTTGTTATGGACTTGATCCCAATACCAACGACGTTTGAGCTGCCAGCCGTCAATGATATCGCCGACCAGATACAAATTCTCTGACTCAGTCGCCTGCAAAAATTCAAGTAAGCGGGCAGCCTGGCAACCAGTAGTTCCTAAATGCAGATCCGAGATCCAGATAGTGCGGAAGCGGACCACATCTTTTTTGCTGGTTTTAAACAGTTTCTGATTTAAGAAGTGGTCGCCAGGTTTCATTATGCATTCTCCTCAGTACCGTAATGTTTAGCGTAACGATTATCCAAATTTGACAAAGGCAACATCACAAACAAGTCGGCGCAGTGGAAGTCCGGGTCCCAAGCAGGATCACCACAGACCCAGGCTCCAGCGCGCAAATATCCTTTAAGCAACGGCGGAATGCGTGCGTCATGACAAACATCCATCTCATCTATCGGAAATGGTAAATGCGGCGTAACCCGATATTCCAGAGGAGCAAAGTCGTTCTCTTTAAAATTACGGTAGATCGCTGCCGCATTGTGGCCGCCATCCGTAAGGCTAATACTGGCGCAGCCGATCAGGTAGGTGCAGCGCTCACGACGCATATACGCTGCTAGGCCAGCCCACAGCATCATGATGACTGCACCGCTACGATAATCAGGGTGAATGCAAGCACGCCCTGCCTCAGCGATGCTGCCGCGAATATTTTGCAAGCGAGATAAATCGAATTCTGTTTCGGAGTAATAGCGGCCGATATGTCTTGCGGCCGTTGGGCCAAGAATACGATAGGTGCCGACGACTTTTAAGGTCTTGGTATCGCGCACAATCAGATGATCGCAATGCTCATCGAACTCGTCTTTATCAAGACCATCGGGGTTGGTTAAGGCAGATAAACCCATTGCCTCGATGAATACTTTATAACGCAGGCGCTGGACTTCTTTAATCTCTTTGGCGGTACTCGCCAGACTTAAACTTAATTTAGAAAAACTAGGATTGGCATCAGCAGGTATCGTGAGTAATCTCATATTGTCATCCTCTTCTTCATCCTATTTCAATTAATCTTAGACAATCTCATCTTGGGCATTGTGCTTTTAGACGGACGAAGATTAAATGAGGATTACTTCAACAAGATGACAGTTTGATGTCGCTTTTATGACAAGCAAAAATACAACAGGCCCAGTCCGTTATGGGCTGAGCCTGTTTGGGGTATAGCTGATTAAGTATGGCTAATTAAGCTCGCTACTTATGTCATGACTGGCAGCGATTTTATGATTTTTAAAAAATCACTTTTCTTTCTTAGGACGTCCTGCCTTCAATGGCGCTAAGCCTGAGATCAAAGTTTTGAGGGAAGTGAGATCCGTCTTATTCAGCAAGACTAGGCCTATTCGTAGGAGTTGGCTTTTCTTAACTTCAATCCCTGCACTTAGACAAGCTTTTTTCACATGGCTTAAAACGACATATTCAGATTCTGGCATGGTGAAACTATCACGTACCAGTTTCTCTTTTTTAGCTTTTTCTTTATGCGCAGTCGCTGCACTTAATTTAGCAGCAGGCTTTGTTGCGGCCTTAACTGCTACAGACTTCACTACCGGTTTAGGCGTAGCCGCTTTTGCAATTTTTACGGTGTTTGGCTTAGCTAATACTTTTGTTTTTATCGCTGACTTTGCCACTTTAGTAACTGGCTTCGCTTTTGCTACAGCTACTTTTTTTGCTACAACTTTTTTAGCTACCGCTTTCACTTCTTCCTTTACGACAGGCGCTTTTGGCATCGTTTCTGGATTGGACGCCAGCTTTGCTGCTGTAGCAATTTTCTTTGCAGGGACTACAGCAGTTTTAATCACTGGCTTGTCTGCGCTGTCATCTAAAACTGGTTTTTTATTTGCAGTAGTAACCATTAATATCTCCAAAAAATGTAAACATATAAATAATATAAACTATTTATCTCAAACAAACAAATTAAAATTTATCCGGATTTTTAGCTAAACGAATATTCAAATCGAATATTCAGATTGATCAAGCCTAGTGTTTTTACGTGACACTCCTGTGACATGGCATCAAATTAACTATTTTAGTGACGCAGTAATGATCGATATCAATCATCGGATAGTCGTTATAATCCGAGTTTTTTACAGCAGTATTTTTTTACTCTAAGTCTATTATGAAATTTGCACACAACATCACCAAACGAGTCAGCTTACTCGCCTTGCTCAATCTGGCATTACTCGCACCCATAGCACCCATCCAAGCGGCGACTATGAACGGAGCTGGTTCTTCTGCCGCTGCGCCGCTGTATAACACTTGGGCAGAAGCATATGCCAAGAAAAGTGGCGATGTATTGGATTACAAACCAATCGGCTCATCCGGCGGGATTAAGCAAATCAAGGCGAAGGAAGTTGACTTTGGTGCAAGTGATGTTGCACTGAGTCCGGCTGATTTAAAAAAAGATCAACTGATACAGTTCCCCTCCGCGATTTCTGGTGTGGTGCCCATCGTCAATTTACCAGGGGTCAAATCGGGCGAACTGCGTTTAACCGGTGATGTATTAGCGGCTATTTTCTCTCGTCAAATTGTGAGCTGGAATGATGCAGCAATCACTGCTCTCAATCCAGAAATTAGTCTGCCGAAGAAAAATATTGAAGTCATCGTGCGTCAAGACGGATCAGGAACAACCTATAACTACACTGATTACTTAGGAAAGATGAGCAAGGATTGGCAAACAACGTATGGCAAAAATTTTACGATTAACTGGCATAAAGATGTAACCCAAGTCAAAGGTAGTAGCGGCATCGTTGCGACACTCAAAAAAACGCCCTACTCGATCAGCTATGTTGATTACAACTATGTACTGCAAGACAAGCTTAGTAGCGTCCAGTTAAAAAATCGTGACGGGAAATTTTTAGCGCCAACGGCAGACAGCTTTGCCGCCGCGCTGAATGCCAGCCAATGGAAATCTAAAGCCATGTTTGATGAAATGCTGACAGACAAACCAGGCGCCAATGCGTGGCCCATCGCTATGGGGACATTTGTCATCATGCCGCAAGTAACCAATAATCCAGACAAAACGCTGGCGGCGATTAAGTTCTTTACCTGGGGATTTATGCATGGCGACCGGTTTGTCAATCACGTGGATCTGGTGCGTCTGCCGGATGCGATCCAGGCAAGGGTATTTAAAGAAATGACGACGATTGTTGATACCAACGGCAAGCAATTACGCTGGATTTTGGAATAAAATTTTTTAAAATAATCAGCCAATTCATCGTAAAAAAATAGAGCGTGTTTGCAGGACAAACAACCGCTCTATTAGATATCCAAATAATATACTCCCCATTATTTTTAAGAAATAGTGCCCATTGTCCAGGTAATACCTGGACAACCCATATTTACTCCTACCCAGTATATTAGTTATAGTCATCCAAGATGATGCGTACATTCAATACAATCTTGGATCGGCTCAACGCAAGATTATTTTAATTTTTAACAGCAGAAGTGACTGGACGAATCTTCACCAAAGTGACTGAAAACGCACCGCAAATCAACAAAGCACCTGCCAGTCGGACCACATTTTCCGGATTACCACCCAACCAGCTTTGGTAGTACAACGGTAAAGTAAAAATCTGAATGATCATCGGGATCACAATAAACATGTTAAAAATCCCCATGTAGACACCTGTACGCTCCGCCGGAATACAGCCAGCCAGCATGACGTAGGGATTCCCCATAATGCTTGCCCAGGCCATACCGACACCAATCATCGGAATAAATAATAACGACGGTGTGTGGATCATAGGAATACTCAACATGCCAAGTCCCGCCAGAGTCAGGCAGATTGCGTGCGTGATTTTTGGTCCATAGCGGCGGGTAAATGGCACCATCGCAAATGCAGCGACAAATGCGATAAAGTTATAAAAAGCGCCGATCTGCCCATTCAATAAACCCGCATCACGAAAGCCCTGCGAGGTCTGATCACTGGTTCCAAAAATAGTCCGGCCTATCGACAACATGATGTACTGCCAATAGCAAAACATGGCGTACCACTGAAATAATTTAACAAGCGCTAACTGCCGCATGGTTAGCGGCATCTCTTTGATCGCCAGACCAACTTCGCGCAGTGTCGCTAACCAGCCACTTGGTTTGCGTTTGATCGCCGCTAACTCGTCAGCGGTCAACGGGATTTCTGGCGTAGTTTTGAGCGTCCATATGATCGATACGATTGAAAATACAGCTCCGATCAAGAACGCAGCAATCACAATATGCGGGATGTGATTGGCATTAACGGCATCTTTATTCATGCCAATCAAGACTAAGATAGAGGGCATTAAATACGCCAGCGTCTGCCCAAGTCCGGTGAATGCGCTCTGGGTTAAAAACCCGATCGAATGTTGGCTCTGATCCAGCTTATCGCTGACAAATGCGCGGTAGGGTTCCATCGTTACATTATTGGCGGCATCCAATATCCATAGCAAACTAGCCGCCATCCACAGCGTTGCGCTAAACGGCATCACCAGCAATCCCAGGCTGCATAAAATCGCACCGAATAAAAAATAAGGTGTGCGCCGTCCCCAACGAGTCACCGTGCGATCGCTCATCGCACCAATCAAGGGTTGCACCAACAAGCCCGTAACAGGTCCTGCCAGCCAAAGATAAGGCAAGCTGGCCTCATCTGCACCGAGATATTTGTAAATCGGACTCATACTACTTTGCTGCAAACCAAAACTGAACTGAATACCAAAGAAGCCAAAGTTCATATTAATGATTTGCCAAAACGATAGTTTGGGCTTAGTCAAAATACCTCGAACTCTGCTGATCACACTGGTCACATTAGTCACATTAGTCACGCTGCTCATATGGGTGTTCCTTTATTGAGTTCGTCCTTCAAAGACTCTGCAGCCCATCGCTCTTGCCATTGCTGGTAAAAATCAAGGTCCGCCGCGACTGCACCACGCACACCACAAATTGCGGCAGCAAACTGATGTGCCCTCCGTAAGCTGACGTCCAACGGCCATCCCTGAACCAGGCCTAATAAATAAATCGAAGAGAACGCATCACCCCCACCAACAGTGTCCACCACTACGGTATTGAGCGTATTTTGATCGTGTTGACTGCTATCGAGATAACGGCCTTCGCGATCAAAATAAGCATAGCCACGTGCGCCTAAGGTCACGATAACCGCCTGCAAGCTAAACAGGCGCATTAAGATCTGTATCGCCTCTTGCCAGTCTGCTGGCTCACCATTGATATTGAGCTGCTGCGCAGAATCCGTTTGCAGGTAGATTTGGTACAAAGTCAGTAATTCATCCTCATTCAACTTAAGTACGTCGGCGCTATGCAAGGACGTATCAATCGTGGACATACTGAACTGCATACTGCGCAAATTTAAATCAAGATATTTCAGTGCCTTGGTTTGATTAAGCAAGGCATACAAAGCCCTGCGAGAGGTCTCGCTACGTTGTGCCAAGGTACCGAAATATATGATGCCTGCGTGATCGTTATTCATAGCTGAAAACGCAGACGACGCTAGCTCAGCGTCGATGTAGTCATACGCCTGATCTGGCAGAATCGTAAAGCGATGCTGTGCTTTATCGCCCCCCTCATCTTGCTCCACCTTAACCAGTCCGGTCGGATAATCTGCATCGATTTGCAAACCATCTTGGCGTAGACTAAACCGTTGCATTTCTAAACGGACTAAGTCGGCGGAAGCATCTTGCCCAACCCGCGAAATGAATAAGGGATCGCAAGCAAAATAAGCTAAAGTACGCGCCACATTGAAAGGTGCACCACCAATAATTTTTTGATGAGGAAATTGATCAATCAGTACTTCGCCAAAAATCGTGACTGGAATGCTAATTGGATTACTCACGATATGACTCCTGCATCAGTATTTGTTGTTGGAGTAAGCCAGACTTGTGACCACGGTTTTAGTGGAAGTTCTAAGCGATTATGGCTTTCGATAAGTACTGGAATCTCTTGTTGACCAGAGACGGCAAGAAGATTTTTCCAGCTAACGACATGCGCGATCGTCGCAGGTAAATTACTAAGTAGCGTTGACCAATCTAAGCTAATTTTTTTATCAGAAAAATTACCTATAAAAATGAATTGATCACTGTCAGTAGAAAAACTACCTCTTGAAAATGCCAGGACTTCTGGCTGACTGATAGGTAATAACTGGCGTGGCTGATTTGCTGCGAGTTGGTTTAACTGGCGACGCAATGTAAGCAAATGACAAAGCCCAGCAAACATCGCACCAGCATCGGTTTGATCATCGTGTCGTGCCGCAAATGCAGCAGCGTCCAATACTGGGCGATGCAGCCAGCGACTATCTTGCGCATTAGCCGGATTTTGGCGGTAATCATCGTCATTGGATTGGGCTAATTCATCCCCCATATAAATGACAGGCATACCACCAAAGCTCAGCGCCAGCCCATGCATTAACAACAGGCGACGCAAGGCAGTTTGGGATTGTTCCGGCGTAGTAGCCGCGGCATATCCGGCTAATGCAGATGCCATACCGACACTGCCATGAACCGCGCTGGGATCGCTCGCCTGAAAGCTCGCTCCTCGGCCAAAACTATCTCCATCTCCGGCAAAAAATTGCGCTACTTTAGATAGCCGTTGTTGCACATCTAAGGCACATTGACTCGCCTCGGGGCGTAATACATTCCAGCCGATATCATCATGACAGCGCACATACGTCAGCCATGAGGTCTGATCCGGCAATACTGGCGTACCAAGTATCACCTGCTGAATCAACTCGGTATTTTGCTCGGCCAACGCCACCCAACTGGCCGCCATTAAACTACTGTGATAAGCAATATGGCACTCTTTCACGACACCGTCAGCACTGCCCAGATACGCTGGCAACTCTGCTGTCGGGACGATCGCCTCGGCTTTTAACAATACGCCAGGCGCGGCAATATCAACAATACTTCGCAATGCTTGTAGTATCCAATGCGCCTCTGGCTGATTCATGCAATTGGTTTGCTCGCGCTTCCATAAAAAAGCGGTGGAATCTAATCGGAATACTTCTATCCCACGGTTAGCAAGACGCAATAAGGCAGCAGCCATATCAGAAAATACAGAGGGATTGCTGTAATTTAGATCCCATTGATAAGGATAAAAAGTGGTCCAGACCCAAGACTGCATTTCCTCGATAAAACTAAAATTACCTGGTGCCACTTGAGGAAAAACTTGTCCTAAAGTCGTTTCAAATTCATCCGGTTTTTGTCGATCCGCATAGTGATAAAAATAATTCTGATAATGCGGATCGCCCTGCTTCGCATCCATCGCCCATGGATGGTCATCTGCAATATGATTCAAAATAAAATCAGAACACAAACTGATATTGGCATCACGCAATCGGGTGGTCAGCGCTTGCAAATCCTGCATACTGCCCAGACGCGGTTCTATCGCATCAAAATCAGCTACTGCAAAGCCTCCATCGTTTTCACCTTGGCGGGCTTTTAAAAATGGCAGCAAATGTAAGTAGCGCACACCCATTTCTGTCAGATGGGGAATCTTGTCGGCGACGCCTGCCAAGTCTCCGGCAAACCGGTCAACATAAGTGCAATAGCCCAGCATATCTTGACTGGCAAACCATCCAGGCGTTGCGCTGCGACTTTGGTCTAATTGGCATAGCGCGGACGAGCGCTGGGCAGCCAATTGACCGACGCTATTCATCAACTGAATAAGCCATGTAGAAAACTGATCTGCACTCCCAAGACGATCTGCATATAAGCTTTGCAATGTATCGATTAGAGCTGGCGCTCGCTTCTCAAAACGTACACGTATTAAGGCATGCTGCGATGATGGCAACTCAGAGAGCAAAGACGCAAGACTGCGATGTAACAAACTAGAAGGCATTATTTAGCAAGACAAAAAGAAGAAAAAAACTCCCGCAGAAGGAGAACACACAACGGGAGTTAAAGTACTGCTGGGCTGAATAAAACACCGTGGAAATCTCCACGGTATTATTTGGACTAATTTGAGACGATCAATTATTTAAAACGAGTATTTCAAAGTAGCGCGGATCGTACGTCCGTTGATTGAGCGAGCAGCATGACCGTCGCCTTCCACTTCGGTATAGCCGATTGAATTAAACAAATTATTCGCGCTTAAGGAGACTTGTGTACGCTCATTAATTTGGTAATTAACGAAGGCATTGACCACTCTAAATCCTGGCAAATTTAAAGTATTGGCATCATCACCAAATGACTTGGTTGTACCGATCACGCTAGCACCAAATACCGTATCACCTATGGTATAAGTTGGCGCAATCTGATAGATCAAATCAGCCTGACGGCGCGGTGTCTTACCGATGATCGTTGGGTCATTTGCACCAACTATTTTTGCATTGGTATAAGTCAAGCCGCCCGTCAAACGAAATTCATTTATGCGATAACTGGCTTCAACTTCGATACCTTTAGCATCGTAATTATTAGAGGTAAATTTTTGCGTCGTTGCTTCGTAATTAGACTCAGCCGTTTTAGCCTGGAAGAAAGTAACAAAACTGCTAAAGTCACCCGTCTTCCACTTCACACCAGCCTCGTTTTGCTTGACGATATTAGTGCTGATCGGTGTCGATCCATCCAGTGGATTGCCGAACATAATGCGATCCGCATTGAAGGCAATACCGTCGCTGGTTCGTGCAAATAAAGCGAGGTCTTTTGTCAGACGATAATTGGCACCTAATGAATACGAAGTGTGATTAACGCTGTAATCGATAAACTTAGTGTTGGCCGCGCTATACAGTTGATTGACTGCCTGATTATAAGTACCGGAGGCATTCTGTTTATCGTAGCGCAGACCACCATCAATATTCCAATTACCCGATTCCCAACCGAGGTTGAGATACGTCGCATTGGTCTTGTATTGCGCATCGATATAACGGTTACAGCAACCTCCAAAGACATCGGTTCCTGCTGCTAATAGACCGGGCGAACCTGCAATCGTTGCGCTGGAATTCAGCAGCGCTGGCTTGTCGCCGCTGGACTGCATCAGATATTGATTGAAGTTCCAGGTCACGCCCAGATTTTGGATAGAGGAATACAAACCAGCTGTTGCGGCCAATTTACCGCTACCCAGTTCGAATACTTTGGATACTTTCAGATCATTGACCGTACTACCGACATCATCCAGGGAAGTATTGAATACCGTTGCAGTGAACGCAGTACCGTTATACGCCTTACCCGCATTAGGGCCGGTGGCATAAGTCATACCGGTTTGTACATTACTGTTGTCGCTTGGGAAAATCGAAATGAAGCGACCAGAATTATTCGACTTCCGAAACTTATCGTCGAGAGTCCAACCCTCGCCAAGCTTGAACGAAGCTTCTGCGCCGAACGCATTATTGACGACATGCAAACCATCGTTCACATTGGTAGAGGTTTTGCTGTTATTACCGTTCAGTACGATATCGCGGGTCCAGTACGGTGAATAGAAGCTCGCTGTGCGTGGGTCAATTCCCGGCAATTCTGAGATGGTTCCATTGACTGTTTTCACAGGCACAGGCATATTCATCGGTGTCTTGTCGTCCAGATGCTTAAAGCTCAAGCGGATGTAACCATTATCCAGTTCATGCGTAATATTCGCCCTGATCTGGCCGCCATCTTCTGCAGTAACACCAGCAGGGCGTGCGCCATCACCGCTGCGATAAAAGCCCGCTACAAACATCCGTGTCTTGTCGGAAATCGGTGTACCAAAATCAAAATCGTAACGAGTCTGATCAAAATCCAGACCTTTAGTAATTCCGATACTGCCACCTTTTTCACGCCCATTTTTAGTAATGAAATTGATGATACCGCCCGGAGAATTAGTCGCCATCGTTGAGGCAGTGCCGCCACGTACGACTTCCAAATGACTGAGTCCACCATCAGCACGTAAGAACATATCTGGCGTCACAAAAGCGATATCACCAAACTGCAAAATGGGTAATCCATCTTCCTGGAACTGAACATAACGCGCACCACCAGCAGAGATCGGTACACCACGCACGGTCAAGTTAGCATTGCCTTCACCACCAGAGGATTCGGCACGCACACCCGGAATCGCACGCAAAATTTCTGCTGCATTGGTAGGCGCTGATTGGGCGATCTGGTCTGCATCCAGCGTACTGATAGAAACACTGGCCTTCATCTTAGAGGTACGTAGCGGTGTACCCGTTACGACTACGCTATTCAGATTGAGAGAATTTTTTTCATTGTCGGCACTTGGCGTTGCCTCTTGCGCCCAGGCAGAGTTCATTCGCAAAACAGCCAGTGATACCAAGCCGGCCATGCGCGTCATTTTGATGCGTGATGATGTCATTTCTGTCTCCGTTTTTTTCGGTTTCGCCAAATTTCTTCAAACACTATGCATGCTTGATTCGGCTCTTTATTTTTGCTTCTCTTTATTTTTACTGCTCTTAACAATCTTACTTTGCGTCGTTTTACGTATTTATTTTATGCATTCACTTTACGTATTTACTTTACTTCAGCGCACTGTTCTCTTACTAAACCGCTGTGTTTCAACGGACTAAAGAAAATAACAAAAGACCTCCAGCAATCCTCGTTAGATTTTTGAAATTCTCCAAAAACACTCGTCAAACATATTCTACAAACATTGCTGAAGATCTTTTGAACCATGGGCGGCCAGTAAGTGAATCGATTATCGGTCAAATAAATAATAATTGCAATCGATTGCAATAACGCAGTGCAGCAAAGCACTTATTTAGTGCAATCAAGAAATAGAAATTTGATATTGTTCGCTGTAAATATCTTAAATATTCCCAATTATCATGAAGCAAAAAACTATCGCCCTTACTATGATCAAATCTGGAGTTTTCAAAATTAATTTGGAAATTTATAAGAGAAAATGGATAAGCACCTTGACCACAATCGCTTGTCACAATTGTGCAACATACATAAAAAATGTAAATCGTTTGCTTATGCGGCGCAGCATGAATTTCGATAGAAATTCTACATCTGGATTATTTAAAAACACAAAAAATCCAAAACTTGCAACCGTTTGCAAATATTTATAATCAAAGCAGAAAACTGATTGTCATAGAATTTAAGCTGAAAGCCTTAGTCGACCAAATCACAAACTGCTGGTACGAGAAATCAACTGCGTAGGCAACAGTCGCGGGCTAACTGCATCGTGTTCGACAATCGACAATAAGGCTTGCACCAGCGCCTGCCCTGCTGCTGCCATTGGTTGTCGCACTGTGGTGAGTGGGGGGTGAAAATAACGGGCAAGTTCGATATCGTCATAACCGACTACGGCGACATCTTCTGATACGCGGTATTTTTTATCCCTGAGTGCATTGATTGCCTTCATCGCTAACAAATCACTGCAGGCAAACAAGGCATCAAAGGGGATTTTACGGGAGCACAACTCTTCTACTGCGAGTCGGCCGCCGTCTTCTACAAATGAGGCTTGTACGACCAGATTGGGATCTAAGGGGAGCTGAAAACGGCTCAGCGCGTTGCAATAGCCTTCATAACGCTGCGCCATTTCTGGCAGTTGGGTATCGCCAAAAAATGCGATGTGTTTTCTACCAGACTGAATTAAATGTTCGGTCGCTAAAAAACCGCCACTAACGTTATCACTACCAACGGTCACATACAATTGTTGTGGCAATTGTGCGCCCCAGACCACAATCGGAACCCGGCGCGCTGCCAGTTGATTAAGCTGATCGTGATGACGCCATTGCCCGATCAAAATTACGCCAAGCACTCTGCCGGTATCATAAATTTGTGCAGCCGAGTCCAGTTGCTCAGCATCCACCCGCGACAGCAACATATCGAAGCCGCGATCGGTCAATGCATCGGCCAGACTACCTAACATACTTAAGAAAAAAGGGTCCGATAAATGTTGCCGTGTTGTCGCATCGTAAGGCACCACGACTGCTACCGTTTTATTTTGTTTAAGGCGTAAATTTTGTGCGCCGATATTGATGGAATAATTTAAAGAGCGTGCTAACTCTTCTATCCTTTTCTTGGTCTCGTCATTGACTAAGGAGCTGCCACTAAGAGCACGTGACACGGTAGAAGTAGAGACGCCTGCCAAGCGGGCGATATCGGCCATTTGCAGTCTTCGCTGCTCTGCGCTGGCAGAGTCTGGTTTGCGGACGGTAGTCATCTGGCTCGGCGTTTTTGTCATGTCATTTCTTTGCTTTACATCGGTAAAAACTATTATAAAACTCAATCGCCGTTCTGCGTAGCAAAATGCAAACAAAATCAGTTTCAAGGCTACATACAAGGCACTGTGTGCTGCCGCACTGACTGAATTATCGCCGAGCTTTACGATGCGCTCATCCTGAGCATTCGCTTTATCACCACTATTGCTTGACCTAGATCAAAGCGTAATCGACAGATTTTGTCTACCTTTAGCTCTACGGTCAGGTAAGACATCTTGACCTAGATGAAAAGTAACGCGTGCCATATCAGCATGAAAGCTGCACGAAAGCAGCGCAAATCATCAACACATCAACTAACTAGGAAAATAATGAACAGTACGCATAAAGCCTATCTCATTGGAGGTGGCATTGGCTCTTTATCAGCCGCTGCCTTTATGATCCGCGACGGCGGTGTGAGCGGCAAGCAAATTACGATTTTTGAAGCGATGCCACTCCTTGGCGGCAGTCTCGATGGTGCGGGCAATCCAGAGCATGGCTACACCTTGCGTGGTGGACGTATGCTGACTACTGATAATTATGAATGTACCTGGGATTTGTTCAATAGCATTCCTTCATTGAGCAATCTGGCGCAAAGTGTATTCGATGAAACCGTTGCGTTTAATCTCAAGAACATGCCGCATTCTATGGCGCGTCTGGTGGATAAAAATCGCTTCAAAGTAGATGTCACATCCATGGGTTTTAGTATGCAAGACCGGATGGAGCTGCTAAAACTAAGCGAGGCTGATGAAGCCAGCTTGGGGAATAGCGCCATCACTGATTGGTTATCGCCAACATTTTTTGAAACCAAATTCTGGTTTATGTGGGCGACTACGTTTGCCTTCCAACCCTGGCATAGCGCGGTGGAATTTAAGCGTTATCTGCACCGCTTTATGATGGAGTTTTCTCGCATCGAAACCTTAGCTGGTGTAAAGCGCACTGTGTATAACCAGTTTGATTCACTGGTACGTCCGTTGTTAAGCTGGTTGCAAACTCAGGGCGTGAACTTTGTGACGAACTGCACTGTAACGGATATGGATCTCGTCACGCAAAATGACAAAATCGTCGTCACGGCCTTGCATTGCCATCGCGATGGTAAAGATGAAGTGGTTCCCGTTGTTGATGGCGATATTGTGTTTTTCCAAAATGCGTCCATGACCGATGCCTCTACTTATGGCTCCATGAGCGCCGCCCCGGTAAAGCTGACCAAACACGATAGTAAAGGCTGGCGCTTATGGGAAAAGATCGCCGTAAATCGTCCTGAATTTGGTAATCCTGCCGCCTTCAATTCCAGCATCCCGGAATCGTATTGGGCATCGTTTACGGTCACACTCAAAGACAGTATTTTCTTCGATAAGATGGAACAATTTACTGGTAACCGGGCAGGTACTGGCGGCTTGGTGACGTTTAAAGATTCCAATTGGTTTATGTCGGTAGTGCTTGCACATCAACCGCATTTTGCGGATCAGCCAGAAGGCGTGCAGGTATTTTGGGGTTATGCGCTACACCCAGATCGCGTCGGAAATTTTGTGGCAAAGCCTATGGCAGAATGCAGCGGGGCAGAAATTTTGCAAGAGTTGTGCGGTCATCTCAATTTTGATCAGGCCAGTTTTGCCAATGCCAATTGCATCCCTTGCCGCATGCCGTATATCACCAGCATGTTTATGCCAAGGACAAAAATTGACCGTCCGTTGCCAGTACCAGCGAATTCTAAAAATCTCGCCTTCGTCAGCCAGTTTGTAGAGATCGCTGACGATGTTGTCTTCACCGTGGAATATTCGGTACGGGCGGCACAAATGGCTGTGTATGAACTACTTAAAATCGATAGGGAAGTCCCGTCAATTCATCATCATGACGAGTCCATCAAGGTGAAGTTTGATGCGCTGATTAAGGCATTTAAGTAGGCACTAAGTAGCAGACAATTGGTGATATATCGTAGCAGGTGATAGTATTTTTTATGATCAGACAAGAGGATGAATGATAAATACTATCACCTAGTATATTTTAAGTGTCCATATAATCATTGGACACTACGACATTTTTAATAAAAATAATAGGGAGTATATTCAATTCAGGTAGAAATATTGTCCTGAAAGCTTGGAACTGCCGCCGTAAAAATCAGCTGTGCTTCAAAACGGTTCCGTACTAGCGTACGGTCAGCGCAAGAAATCGGCTCTTATGCCTAAGGCGGTTCGCCAGACAATCTTCTGCAAACATATTCGTTTCAGCGATACACTAATCGTCGCTATGGCATCTTGATCAAACTCAACGCATCCTATTTATTTTGTGAAAGTCGCTTATGACCCGCCTCATCGTACTCGGCGCCAGTGGTTTGGTAGGGCAACAAATTTTGGTGCAAGCGCTGGCTAATGACAGCATCAGTCATATCATCGCGCCCACCCGACGCCCGCTAGCAGATGTCCAACGTCGCCACGCTAAGCTAGAAAATCCGATTATCGATTTTGATCAGCTACCAGCTGATGCCCTATGGTGGAAAGCAGATGCCGTTCTCTGCGCGCTTGGCACCACCATGCGCCAGGCTGGGTCACAAGCTGCGTTTTATCGGGTAGATCATGATTATGTGGTGGATGCAGCGAAATATGCATTTGCTGCCAGTACCACCTGCTTTGTACTCAACTCATCCATGGGCGCCAAACTCAATGCCAGTTCATTTTATCTATGCGTCAAAGCAGAAACCGAACGTGATCTGGCGGGATTGGGATTTATATCTCTGACGCTAGTCCGTCCCTCGCTATTGGACGGTGGCGAACGCCCAGAAAAACGATGGGGGGAATCGTTTGCAATCAGTTTCAGTAAATTATTAGGACCACTCGTCCCAAAACGTCTACGCCCGGTCACCACGAGCAAAGTAGCAGCAACCATGATTAGTGCGGCCTTAAAAGCCACGCCCGGCGTAATAGTGATTGAATCAGAACAGTGTCATTTGCTGTAACTAATCCAGTCCGTCGCAAATACCACCGGGTAAACGCGTTGCCAACTGCGTTAACAAACACTATCGATATCGTGAGCTGCAAGAAATGCCGCCACTCTCAAAATACGTCAGTTTGACTTCATTCAAAATAGTCACATCAATTGCGCATCACTCTACAGCAATGCGAAATGTTGAAATTAAATCAAGTTTATGTTTCAATGGAAGGGCTACGTTTGCCGTATGCACGGCGACTGCCCCCCCTAATTTCCTTTTGACGGAGCACACATGAAGCAAGCTGTATCAACCCTCGTATCAATACTGGCACTCGCGGCACCGCTGGCAGCCCATGCGGGTACAACGATTGATCTAAAGAAGATCATCACAGACAACATCTCAACCCAGAATCAAGCCCCCGCTACCGTATCCGCGAGCGGCAACAGGGCGGGCTCTGGAAAGTCGGCCACATCCGGCAACGCAGCGGGCAGGAGTAACAGTCCGTCGCGTAATAGCTCGGAAGGACCCGATTCAGCCGAGGTCAGCGCAGTGCTAGCAAAACTTAATTTGCCAGATATTGCTGGCATCAAGATTGGTATGAATATCGATGAAGCGCGCCGTCTTGCACTCAAGGCCAATCCGAATTTCAAGTTCAAAAAGACCGATTTTACCTGGATGAGTTCTAGTTTCAACGGTGTTGAGGCCGATGTGCGAACCACCTCGCCTGGCGACTCTTACGGCAGCGGTGAGAAGTTCGTCCTGTTGTACAACGAGGCTGGAGCCGTATTCATGGTGTTGCGGGCCTTCACAAACCTGCCGTCAGACAAAGCGATCCCAGTGGCCGTACTGCAGCGCTCTGTCGCAGCGAAATTCGATGCACAAGGAATCGACAACGCAACGCGTCCGGATTTTCTCGGGATAGCGAAGTGGCGCTACGACATGAACGGCAAACTCAGCATGAACGACAGAGGGCCCAATTCCGACAGTCCATGCCAGGGGGATTTGATACCCGGCGCCCCCGAAGTGAATGCGATGTTGCTCCATCCTTCTCCCAACTGTGCGCTAAATATTATGGTTACGTCGCACTTGGCTCCTAGGTCGGGCTTGGTCGATAGCTACTCCGTATCCATGGCCGCCCCGTGGCTGGTGCATGATATTGGCGTCGTCAATGCCAAGGCTGCGGGCGCCGAGATGAAGCGCCGCGACGAGCAAGATAAAGCCAAGGGCAATGTGCCGCAGTTGTAGGTGGGAACAGTAGGCCACAAAAGATGAGCCAGCGAAGTACTGCAGAGAAATCGGACATCAGCGCGATTGTTATAGTCGCATTGCGCCATGGCAGGTTGAAAAAAATTTAAGCACTGAGATTAGTTTATGCTCAAAACCGATGTCTTTGCTAAGCTTTTTCGATCCACTTTGTGTAACTTCGTTGACTCAGGCATCGCTACCAAATGATCAATGCGGCTCCATTCAATTGCCCGCTTACGACATGGCGTGTGATGACCTGAGCAAAGTTGAGCCAGACCTGATTGGCTCGCGCTTCGCACTCCTCGGCCAGTTCGCGGCGAATCACTGCTTCTTCCACAGCGCCATGGCGGTACTGGCTGTATTTTGTTGCGACAAGCTGGCGCCAGGCGGGTACCACAGTCATGCTATGCAATTTGATAAGTTGAAAGGATATTAGCGTTGGCTAAACCGATGTTAGGAAATACGTAATAAACAACGCAATAGAATTTGAAAGTTTGAATGCAACATACGTTAGAGATTAAATCAGAACAGTGCCAGTCACCATAACTAGTCCACGGGGAAATATACTATCTTCCTCTATGCGCGAAGAAAAGTCCGTTGCAGACACTACCGGGCAAACGTGTTTCGAACTGCGTTGACAAATACCCGCGATGACCTTGGCTAAATTTCTACCGCCATATTGCGTATCCTTTTGCACCTCTCTTGATATCTTGGCTCAAAGCTACATCTAGCGAATCAACGCGCACGCATTTACGTAATTCCCATTTACATTCTGCTACACACTTCGCTAGCTAAGGGCTGTATGTCCACATCATCACTGCAATTTTCCTGGAAAAATTTTATCCGCTGGATTCGTTTTTTAGTTTTACCCGAGCCAGACTCACTTGATCATTCATTTTCTGTAAAGCAGATCGGGCAATTACATAGCGTCACACTAAATCCCGACGCACATACGATTGATGAGCAAACTTGGAAAGATTTATTGGTACAGCAATACGCAACACTATTATCAAAAGAAGTCAGTATTTTTGGACAACAGATACTGTATCAACGCTTGCGTACTGGGCTCGGCGATAAGCAATGTGCAAAGCTGACTGAGCGACTGCAAACACTGATGCAAGACCCGGTTGTGCTGGACGAGCTACATCATGTTTTCCAAAACCTGCGCAAAGCCGACGCTGAAATTGCGAGCTTATTATTTAGCGATTCAAATCAGATCAGCTTACCTGTCTGGCATCGCTATATATGGACGGTGGCTGCGACATTTTTTGTATCGCTCGGTGCAACATTGCTGCATCCATTCGCCTGGATAACTGCGTCACTCTCGCTGCTAGGACTGTTTGCCATACAGATTCATTATCATTCGGCGATGCATCTTTGGAATCACTCCATGCGCTCACTCAATCAGTTATTGGGCGTATGCAGTGTGCTTGGGAAACGTACAGAAATAGATCTGAAAGAGTTTGCAGACAATAGTGTCCGTGCCGGAAGAATCAACCGGAAATTAACACGACTGCCCAGTATTGATGCCATCATCCCCGGCACCAGAGCGTATATCGACTGGTTAATGATAGCGAATGTCAGGCATTATTTTAAGAGTGTATTGCACGTCTATGCCAACATCGATTTTCTACGCGACTGTTATTTACGTGTATCGAATTTAGAAGCGGATATCGCTTTAGCACGTCATCTGCTAGATCAAAAAATTACTTGCTGGGCAGAGCGCCATCAATATAAGCAGCTTGCATTTACGGAGGCAGTACATCCACTGCTACATCAGGCGCGACCGCTATCAATTGGGCTGGAGTCTAAGGGTGCATTTATTTCCGGCGAAAATGGCATTGGTAAAAGTACCCTGCTACGCACCATAGGACTAAATCTGATCGTCGCCCGTGCATTTGGATTTTGTTATGCCAAGACCGCCAGCGTATCAACACGTCCAGTCTATGCAAGTATGCAAAATGAAGATTCTTTAATGGGTGGCGAGAGTCTGTACATCGCAGAACTGCGACGTGCCAAAGAATTACTTACCGCAGCCAATGGGATGCATCAGGGTATTTACATCATCGATGAAATTTTCCGCGGGACCAACCATAGCGAATCAGTTTCTGCCGCAGCAGCGGTATTAAAAACACTAGCACAAAAAGGTCTGGTGATCGTCTCATCACATAATCTGGTACTCGCGCCACTGCTAGAAAAATGGCTCAATTCGCTTTACGTAACAGCAACCGATGACAACGCACAGAACTTAATATTACGCCCTGGCATACTGGCACATACCAACGGTATCGCCTTACTGTCATCGCACGGTTTTGGCGAGCAAATTGAAGATAACGCAGGCAAAGTATTTAACTGGTTAAACAGCTATCTTGCGCGACCAACCGATGACTGCAGCCATGTGCTTGAAATGTAATTACATGAAATCACAGAGTCGGCATTTAAAACTGCACATGATTGACTGAACCTCCATCAACATACCAATTTGCACCTGCGACAAAACTTGCTGCGGGACTGGAAATAAAAGCGACAACTCGCGCAATCTCTTCTGCTGTAGCTAGGCGCCGCATGGGGTTGCGTTTAACAACTTTTTCGAAAGCCTCAGGTTCTTCTCGACTTACGCGATCCCATAATCCACCGTCAAATAAGGTGTCCCCGGGAGAGACTGTATTCACCCGAATTGTCGGCAGCAAACGCGTGGCTAGGGATTTCATGTAATGCACCATTGCCGCTTTTGCTGCTCCATAAGGTGCAGAGGTCGGTGCCTCCAGCGAGCCTGCTTTAGAGCCAATGTATGTGATTGCAGCATGAGAAGATTTTTGCAGATATGGAATGACTGCCTCTGTTGTGTTGACCGTCGCCTGAATATCTGTTTTGATACTAGCGGCCCAATCCATACTGATCGCGCTCACGTTCGGAATGAAAATATCAACATTACCGATCTCAGCCATCCACGTTTTAAAATCGTCGATCTTAGTCACATCAACAACGTAGCCACGAACAGTTCCGGGAAGTTGCTCAACTAAACGAAGTGATCTGTCAATCTGCGCCTGACCTCTGGCGCAAAAAGAAACCGTGCAACCTTCACTCGCCAGAGCATGGACAATCGCCGCGCCTATTCCGGCAGATCCACCGGTTACAATGGCATGAAGACCTGATAGCTGAAGATCCAAAAGAACCACCTTTCATTGCAGAGTCTATTTTTCAAACAAGGAAATCTAGTGCATTTGATAAAAAATCGGAATGAAAATTGCGGCCAATATACCAGTCACGACAACCAACAGATAGCTGATCAATGACAATATGACGCCACCTTTAAATAGAATAAGAGCGTTATCTGTGTTGGTGGCTTTTGGTCCCAGATACCATCCACCCAGCAATAACTGTAAGGCTAAGCCAATAATAAAAGCGAAGTAAACCGGTAAGACTCTGCCAGTGAGATTATTTAATATCGTTGCAATCGTACTCAATACAGAGACAATGACGCCGTATATCAATGCATGAGTCCAGCGTAACTGTGTACGTTTATACAAAAAAGCTGCCAGTTTGATGAGCAATGCGAAGATGCATGGCATCAGTAACAATGGCAAAAAAGAGAGGGCGAGTAACATTGTTATCCTGATCAATCTATATGGTAATGGTATTCAATTTAATCCAACGGTGCTGTCCGGTAACGATTAACTTCTGAAGCACTGACAACGCCCGCCTGATTGCCCCATGCGTTGCGTATGTAGGACAACACCAACGCGACCTCGCCATCGGTCAAGGTCGGCGCAAATGGAGGCATGCCGTACGGCCTTGGATTGCCTGCAGTTGTTGCAGGGAAGCCGCCTGACAAGATGATACGGATAGGATTACCAGCGTTCGACATTAAAACTGCTGGATTAGCTTTTAGTGCAGGATAAACCGAACCTGCCCCTTTGCCTTCCGCACCATGACAATCGATACAGTGATTTTTATAAATGCTGCCGCCTTCGAGCATGATGCGCGCCATCTCTTCTTTGCTTTCGCCTCGGGTAGCAATAGCGCGATCCAAAACATCTGCGTTGGGCGCAGCCTTGCCAGGCAATGATCGTAAATAGCTGGTCATCGCATGAATATCGCCGTCGCTAAGATATTGCAAACTATTCGAAACGACTTCCGCCATTGGCCCTGATGCATGGGCTTTTTCTGATACACCAGTGCGTAACAAGGTGCTGATGTCGTTACTCGACCAAGTGCTTAACGCAGCTTCATCCTGCGCAACTAACGAGGGTGCATACCAGCGACTGATTGGCATTATTGCCCCACCTAATTCATTTGCACCATCGCTAGCACCAAGTGCATTGCGACTGGTATGGCATGCGCCACAATGCGCGAGGCCTTTTACCAGATAAGCGCCGCGATTCCAGTCGACACTTTGTTTGCTATCGCTCTGATATTCGCCAGGGCGAAAATACAATGCACGCCAGAACGCCAGCAACGGCCGTTGATCGTACGGAAAACGCAAAGTATGTGCCTGATTCTCGCGCTTAATCGCTGGAATTGATTTGAAGTAAGCAAACATTGCATCAGCATCTTCACGCGTCATCTGGGTGTAACTGGTGAAAGGAAACGCTGGATAAAGCAGGCGATCATCTTTGGATCTGCCGTTATGCAATGCATTCCAAAACTGATCGGCATTCCAGCTACCGATACCGGTAGCAACGTCTGGGGTTAAGTTAGGCGACACAAAATCACCAAACTCAGAAGAAATCACTCGACCGCCAGCGTAGGCAAATCCGCCTCGCGTGGTGTGGCAGCCCATGCAATTGGCCGCGCGCGCGAGATATTCACCTTTAGTAATCTGTGATGCGACATAGACAGTCGTTGTTGATGCAGATGACGCAGGCTGTTCCGAACGTATAACAACGGTATCGCCTAAAAAATAACCATACGCAAATAAAGCAGAAGTACCCGCCGCCAATACCACTAAGATAGCCAAGAAAATACGCTTCATTTACTTAGCTCCCATTGATGGCACGCTGCCGCAACGCATAGGCAAAGATGCGGTCATATCTCTGGTTGCAATCGGTAGCGGATCGGCGGGCAATGCCTGGGATGCGAGCCATGCGGATACTGCACTCACATCCTGAGGACTTAATTTTTTTGCGATCTGTTCCATGCAATCGGGCGCATGCGCGTGCCTACTGCCTGTTTGCCAAGCACCAAGTTGTCCATTAATGTAATCACGCGGCAACCCAAGCAAGCCGGGAATAAACGGGGCGACACCTGTCATTTTGTCGCCATGACACGCAACACAGGCTGGGATTTTTTTTTGCTTATCACCTTGCTGCACTAATTGCCGTCCACGCTCAATCGAGGCCGCTGGAATATCCAATTGCTGCGGGGATGGATAAGGCGGATGCTGCTCAGAGAAAAACGCGGCGATCTCTTGCAGATAAGCATCTGACATATTACCCACCATATAGGTCATCACAGGATAAACGCGCTTACCATCTCTGAAATTTTTTAGCTGATTTAGTAGATATCCCTCTGGTTTTCCTGCGATACGCGGATAGTAACCATCATTGGTCGCCCTTCCTTGTTTGCCGTGACAGGAAGTGCATGCCATGAGTCGCTGACTTAAGGTATCTGGTACCGATTGCGCAATCGCTGATTTGCTGAGCAACAAACTGGCGAGTGATAGCATGATCAGGATCGGTGGCAATATGCTCGCCATCAATCGCTTTATTACTAAATCAGATGTCAACAGTGGGAGTCTCATAGGAAAGGTCAATTTGATGGCGCTTGCAGATATCCATGCAATTGCAATGGGTGGGGCGATCAGTAGTACAAGCATTATGACCGCTTCAATCCCATTCTGGGTTGATTTGACCAATAACCGATGAAAATTTTAAATAAAAAAAACCAGACAAAATTGCCTGGTTTCTTGTTGCCAATGATTTTATTTAATCAAGGCAAATTATTTTTGATGCGATGGATACTTGATCGTCATTTCTTGCAAAAGATTGTCTGCATGATCAATCTCTTTCATCACCCACAGCATGTAACGAATATCCACATGGATAGCACGCGTGATTGCGCTATCGAAGTACCAGTCTTTGGTGATAGATTCGTAAGTCGAATCAAAATTTAATCCGATCAAATCACCATGTTTGTTCATCACAGCGGAGCCAGAATTGCCGCCGGTGGTATCTGCACTGGACAGGAAGTTAACCGGCACAGTACCTAAAACTGGATCGCGGAAGACGCCATAACGCTTTGCCTTGATCGCCTCCTGCTCAGCAGGTGGCACATTAAATGGCTCTTTGCCTGTGTTCTTTTCTACGATACCTTCCACGGTGGTAAACGGACCTTTGCTGATGCCATCCCTTGGAGAGTAAGGTGCAACAGTACCAAAAGTCACGCGTAAGGTGGAGTTGGCATCTGGATACACCGGTTTACCTTGTGACTTTTTCCAATTGATAAACGCCTGCATATAACGCGGGATGATGCGCTCTAAATTGCCGTCGATTTCTTTACGACGGTTTTCCATCGTCTGGCCAAGCTGATAGACCTTGCTGGCTAAGCGTAAAAAAGCATCATCCGACTGTGTCATGCTGTCGACATCTTTATCTAACCACGCCAAACGCTGTGCAGTCGTCGTCAGTTTAGTCTGAGCGTATAACGGTGCAATGGCGTCAACCGCTGGTAGCAGCGCGTCTAAACCTTGCGGATGGGTATCTGCCGGCATTTGCGCATAACGCTGCAATGCGGCTTGCCAACGAGCCTGATCGACGCTGCTGACAAAGGACCGTTCCAAACCGGAGAGGCGCCCTTTGAGGAATGGAATATCACGTTCCTGGAAACCCGGCTCGCGCTCGGCATCTGACTTTTTGCGCTCCTGTGCCAAACGATACAAGCTGCGTGCACTGCGGAACATATCGCTGTGCAACGCAACAGACATCGCAAACTCTTGCTCACCTAAAGTGATGTCATCAGCAATCACTTTATCCAACTCCGCCAGCAAATTTTTATCATTCGTATCGCCGTGAGTGGCAAACCATTGCCGGAATTCCGACTCCTGCACATCTTTGATTGCGGCAATATCTTTACGCGCAAAACCGTCGATCAGTCCTTCGGTTTTTTTCATACCATTGTTGATGCTCTTGACCACACTGGCATAGCGTACTGTTGACTCTGGATCGTCTTTCGTCGCTAGCGCGATTGTCGCCAGGTCAGCCTGGTTTTCAGCGACACGACGGGGATAACTAGTGTCGCGCGCTGAACGGATTTCTGTCGGTAATTTGTAGCGACTAGTGCGACCAGGATATCCCGCCAACAGAATCGGATCACCGTTTTTTAATCCCTCTGCAGAGACTTTTAAGAAGTCTTTGGAATGGTAAGGAATATTGTCTGGGGAAGGGTCTGCGGGACGACCATCCTTACCGACGTAGGCACGCATAAACGAGAAATCGCCCGTGTGACGTGGCCATTCAAAATTATCGACGTCGCCACCAAAATTGCCGATTTTATCGGAGGGTGCATACACTAGACGGACATCACGTATCATCAATTGGCGTATCCGGTAATACTCCAGACCACGATGAAAACTAGGCACCGAGCAACGGTAGGCTTTGTCTTGCTCACATTCGGCAATTAATCCTTTGATTCGATTTTGGATTTGTTTATTGCGTTCCAGACCTGATAAATTTGGACTTAAATTACCTGTTACTTTATCGGTGACGGTCTCGACTTTGTCGGTGACGTAGATACGCTCGCTAGGACCCGCGGGCAATTCTTCAGCACGGGTTTTCGCTAAAAAACCATCGGCGATCAAATTGCGTGTCGCACTTGAATTACGCTGTACGGCACCGTAAGCACAGTGATGATTGGTCACGATCAAACCTGCATCAGACACAAACGAGGCAGAGCAACCAGGCAGCGCCACCATGGCACTCATCGGCAACTTACTTAAGTTTGCCAACTGCTCGGCAGGGATGGCGATACCGATGCGCTTTAGCTCTGCTTTTAATTGCGGTAACTGATAGGGTTGCCATTGTCCTTCGTCAGCGCGGGCAGTTTGAATCGTTAGACTGACTATGCTGAAGCTAGTGAATGCGATCAGAATACATACCTTGACCGATAAAAGATTTTTATTTAACAAGATGGGTCTCTGCAAATAAGAGTTTGGGGACGAATGATGCCAGCGAGAAAGATCAGAAGTGTAGCAAACTCAAACTGCTGTTTGATGAATTTTTTTTACATGAGAGCTTCTTGCAAAATACCCAAACCAGTAAAGTCGAGCATGGGTGTGGCCACTGTTGCGATTGGTTTTCTTGTTTGA